>DAITAE010000191.1:0-8119 GCA_036824445.1 Streptosporangiaceae bacterium
GCGACTTGCGTGCGATCTGCGGCAGCGCGTCGGCGTCGTCCTGGGAGGGAACGGCCACCCGCACGATCTGGCAGCCGGAGGCGGTCAGGGCGGCGATCTGCTGCAGCGTCGCGTTCACGTCGGCGGTCAGCGTGGTGGTCATCGATTGGACCGACACCGGGGCGCCACCGCCGACGGGCACCGCGTGCTTGCCCTTGCCCACCATGATCTGGCGGGACTTGCGGCGGGACGCGAGCGGCTCGCGGGCGGGCTGGGGCATGCCAAGGTCTATCGTCATGACGCCTGCTGCCTCACTGGATGATGTCTGGTGCCTCACTGGATGATGTGAACCGGGTTGACGAGGTCTGCCATGATCAGGAGCAAACCGAAACCTACCAGCAGGGCAAACACCCCGACGCTCACGGGTACCAGCCGCCGGTAATCCACCGGGCCGGGATCGGGCTTCCCCCGCAGCCTAGCCAGCCAGGCGCGGCACCGCTCGTAGATCACGACGGCGATGTGCCCGCCGTCCAGCGGGAGCAGCGGGAGCAGGTTGAACAGGCCGACGAAGATGTTCAGGGAGGCGATGATCAGCAGCACCACGGCGACCCTGGCCTGCCAGCTGATCGGGGCGGCGAGCACCTGGCCGGTGGCGTCGGCGGCGCCGACCACGCTGGTGACGTTGCCGCCTGGTGTCTCGGCGCGGTTCTTGGCGAACAGGTCCGGGATCGCCTTCGGCAGGCTTGCCGCTACCCCGGCCGACCCGGCCACGATCCGGCCGAACTGGCCGCCCGCGTAGGTGATGGCGCCCAGCGGCCCGGTCCGCTGGAATACGACGACCGGCGAGATGCCCAGGTATGACCCCTGACGGCCCTTGACCACGGCCAGGGATGGATGAAGGGTCAGCTGCCGCCCGTCACGCTCTACGGTGACCGGCACCGGCTTGCCGGCCGGCTGAAGGCGGATGACCTTGCCCATCTGGGTCCAGTCCCGCACCGCCGTCCCCCCGATAGCGATGATCTTGTCCCCGGCGCGGAGGCCGACCTGCTTGGCGGGTGAGGCGGGATTCGATGACGTGCATCCCGCGGTCAGGCTGGACGGCACGCAGCTGTCGATGGCTCCGACGGCGGTTGAGGTGCCCGGGTTGGCCAGGCCAATTCCTATCGCCAGCGCGAACAGCAGCACGAAGGCCAGCACGAAGTGCATGAAGGACCCGGCGGCCAGCACGATGAGGCGCTGCCAGCCGGGCTGGTTGCGGAACGACCGCGGCTCGTCGGCGGGATCGACGTCCTCCATGTCGGTCATGCCGACGATCTTCACGAAACCACCGGCCGGGATCGCCTTCACCCCGTACTCGGTCTCGCCCTTCCGGCGAGACCAGAGCGTCTGGCCGAACCCCACGAAGAACTGGGTGACCTTCATGCCGAACTTCTTGGCGGTGACGAAGTGACCCGCCTCGTGGAGCATGATCGAGAAGAGCAGGGCCACGACGAAAATGAGGATGCCGAGGAGGAAGGTCATCCGGCGGGGCCTCCTCTCCTGTTGGCCTCAACGGCATGATGGACGCGGCGGTCCTGCTGACCAATCAGTTCCCGAGCGCGGTCCCGCGCCCACCGGTCAGCGGCGAGCACATCCGCCAGCTGGACGATGTCCCCCGGGCGGCCGACATGCTCTGAGACTACCTGGGCGACGATGTCGACGATCCCGGTGAAGGCAAGCTGGCCCGACAGGAACGCGTCGACGCACACCTCGTTGGCCGCGTTGTAGGTGGCGGGGGCCGTGCCCCCGGCCGACCCCGCCGCCCGGGCGATGCTGACAGCCGGGAAGGCCTGCTCGTCCAGCGGCTCGAAGGTCCAGGTGTGGGCGGTGGCCCAGTCCACCGCCGGCGCGGCACCGGCGACGCGGTCCGGCCAGCCCAGCGCGAGCGCGATCGGGATCCGCATATCGGGCGGGCTGGCCTGCGCGATGGTCGAGCCGTCGGTGAACTCCACCATGGAGTGGACCACCGACTGGCGATGCACCACCACCTCGATCGCGTCGAAGCCCACTCCGAACAGCAGGTGGGCCTCGATCACCTCCAGGCCCTTGTTCACCAGCGTCGCCGAGTTGACGGTGATCACCGGCCCCATGTTCCAGGTGGGGTGGGCAAGCGCCTGATCCGGTGAGACCCGCTCCAGCTCGGCCCGGCTGCGGTGCAGGAACGGCCCGCCGCTCGCGGTCAGTATCAGCCTGGCCACCTCGCCGGCGGACCCGCCGCGCAGGCACTGGGCGATCGCCGAGTGCTCGGAGTCGACCGGGACGATCTGGCCCGGCCGGGCCAGTCCGGCCACCAGCGGGCCACCGGTGATCAGCGACTCCTTGTTCGCCAGGGCGAGCACCCGCCCGGCGCGCAGGGCCGCCAGGGTGGCGGCCAAACCCCTGAACCCGGTCACCGCGTTGAGCACGACGTCACAGGGCCAGGCAGCGGCCTCGGTCACACCGTCCGGTCCCGCGAGCACCTTCGGCTGCGTGCGCGCCCCCTGCGCGCGCAGGGCCTCGCGGACCTCAGCGGCGGCCGGCTCGCGCTCGACCGCCACCACCTCGGCCCCGAATTCGATCGCCTGGCTCGCCAGCAGGCCGGGGTTGCCGCCGCCAGCCGCCAGGCCGACGACCCGGAACCGGCCGGGATTGCGCCGGATCACGTTGGCCGTCTGGGTGCCGATCGACCCGGTCGAACCCAGCAGGACGACATCGCGAGGGCTGGTGCGCGCGGATTCCACCCCGTCATTGTGCCCCGCCGACGCGACACCTGGCCCGTGGGCGCCTACAGCGGCGATCGACCGCGTGGCCCGAGGGTTCCTACCGCGGCGGCCGACCCATGGCCCGGGGGCTCTCACCGCGGCGGGGCCCCAGGGCTCCTACCCTGCCACCGGGGAGGGCGAGCGCTCCCAGTCGGGCCGCAGCGGCATCCCGGACCTTGCCTCCGCATCGAGCTTGACGCCGAGGATCTGGTGCAGCGCGACCACGTTCCGCTCGAAACCGAGCCGTGAGCCAGCCATATAGAGCCGCCACACCCGCGCCGTGCCCTGACCTACTTCAGCGACCGCCTCGTCCCAGTGGGCGTCGAGGTTGGCGCACCACCCGGTCAGGGTCATGGCGTAGTGCTCGCGCAGGTTCTCCTCGTGCCGGATCTCGAACCCGCCGCTGTTCATCTGCGATACCAGGTAGCCGGGGCCTTCCAGCTCGCCGTCGGGGAACACGTACCGGTTGATGAACCCCCCGGCGCGGGCGGGCTCGCTGTCGTCCGGCCTGGTGATGCAGTGGTTGAGCAGCCGCCCGCCGGGCTTCAGCTTGCGGTGCAGGAATGAGAAGTAGGCCGGCAGCTGCGCCTTGCCGATGTGCTCGGTGAGGCCGATGGAGCTCACCGCGTCGAAGGCGGTCTCCGGCACGTCCCGGTAGTCGAGGTGGCGCACCTCGGCAAGATCCGACAGGCCGGCGTCCTGGATCGCCCGCTGCGCCCACGCTGCCTGCTGCGCGGACAGGGTCACCCCCAGCGCCTTCACGCCGTATTCACGGGCCGCGTGCCGCACCATGCCACCCCACCCGCAGCCGACGTCCAACAGCCGCATGCCGGGACGCAGGCCCAGCTTCCTGGCGACCAGGTCGTGTTTGTAGTCCTGCGCCTCCTCCAGCGTCGCGTCCGCGCGGGGGAAGCAGGCGCAGGTGTAGGCCATCGACGGCCCGAGCACCCACTCGTAGAAGGTGTTGGACACGTCGTAGTGGTGAGAGATCGCGCTGGCATCGCGGCCCTTGGTGTGGCGGCGGCCGCCCAGCCAGCGGCGGTTCACCCGCACCTCCTGCGGGGGCGGCGGCACCCGGGGGAAGAGCATCTTCGGGCCGCCCAGCTGGCTCAGCAGGCTCAGCCGCTCGGGCACGCTCAGGTGCACCCGCCCGATCTCGGCCATCCGCGCGAGAGCGGTATACATGTCCCCGTCGACGTCGATGTGCCCGGAGACGTAGGCGCGGGCCAGCCCGAGCGAGCCGGGCGCCTGGGCCAGGTAGGACGCCGCCACCGGGGAGCGCACCGTGATCCGCACCGGCGCCCCCGCCGTGCCCGACACGCTCCCGTCATAGGCGCGGAACTCCAACGGGGCATCCGGCCCCGCGACCTTCTCGAACACCTCGGCCAGTGCCATGCCAGCCATCCCTTCGCTCACTGCCCGCGGACGCACTTCTCGTACAGCCCGGCCAGCCTCCCGGCGCCGTCGTATTCGCGCTTGAGGGCCGCATAAGCGGGGCCGTTGTATTGCGCCCAGAACTGCTCCGGTGAGTAGAACGACGTCGAGTACAGCCCCTTGCTGCCGCCCAGCGCGGCGACCTCTGCTTCCACAAGGCGGTTGTAATGGCCGTCCGGGCGCCCCAGGGGCAGGGGTACGGTCCCCCAGAAACCGAAGTTCACGTACACCTCGCCCGGCCGCAGCGGGTACAGCGGCCAGGGCTGGTCCCCGCGCAGGCGGAGTGGGCACAGCCACACCGGGCTCATGCCCACCTGCCCGGCGAAGAACCGCGCGAACTCGGCGCTGCGCCCCAGCGGGATCTCCACGTCCTGGATCACCGCCTCACGCGGCGGCTGGCCACGGCGAGCGTTCAGCGTCTCCCAGAGTCGGTATCGCCGGTCGAAGGCGACCATCGCCCGGTACACGTCCGACCGCCGGTAGCGGCGCGGCCAGGCGCGGCGGATCACCGGATGCTGGACGCCCAACGCGCGCGAGCACCAGAACCAGTCGGTGTCCCAGCGCCAGAGGTAGTCGCGGATGGTCAGGAAGTCCTCCCGCGGCCCGCGCAGTGAGCTGTAGTAGATGCGCTGCCCGGTGTAGTCGCTGACCCAGGGGGCGACCTCGCTGTAGGCGCCGACCGTCAGGTAGATCTCATCCGGGCTGAAGGCGGTGCCGTCGACGAAGTCCGCCCGGTGCCCGCCGAGGCCGCCGTCCGCCGCGATCTGGCTGACGGCCGCCATGCATGCCTCCGGGGTGGCGAAACGGAAGTGCCGCAGATGCACGTACGGCTGGACCGGCTCCAGTTCGATGGTGAGCGAGAGGGCGTAACCGAGCGTGCCATAGGAGTTCGGGAAGCCCCGGAACAGCTCGGCGTGCTCGCCGCCGGGGCCCTGGGCCGCGGTGACGACCCGGCCGTCGCCGGTGAGGATCTCCATCTCGGTGACGGACTCGTGGGGGAGGCCGTTGCGCAGCGACGTGGACTCGATGCCGAGCCCGGTCACCGCGCCGCCGAGCGTGATCGTCTTCAGCTGGGGCACCACCAGCGGGATCAGGCCGTGGCGCAAGGTGGCATCGGCCAGATCCTCGTAGGTGGTCATGCCGCCCACGACGGCCAGGCGTCGCCGCGGGTCCACGTGCAGCACCCGGGTGAACGCCGACACGTCCAGGCCTGCTCCTCCCGCCGCCCCAGCCTTCCGGCCGGGGAGGGGGTCGCGGAACCGGAACAGGTTGGAGGTGCGCTTGGCCAGCCGGACCGGGCTGCCCGGCGGCAGGGCCGCGTATGCCTCGCGGATGGCGGCCACCGCCGCCCGGTGCTCCGCCAGCACCGTAGCCGGAAGCCGCACCCCCGGGGGCGCGGTGCCCCGGGTGGCCAGGTCTTGTCGGCCTCCGTAGGCGGCGTTGGTCACGCCACTCTCCCTCCGCTAGCGGCAGCCGGTCTCCCAGTGAGAATGAACGCTCCGGGCCGGGTGGGCAAGCCCACACCGACCTGGGCGAACGGCCCAGGATATCTGCCGTGAGGACGTCGCCCGCTTATTCCTGGGCACCCGGCTGACCTGGCTCCGGGCCCGGCATGCCCTCGTAACCGCGCTCGACCTCGTCCGGGGTCATCGGCAGCCGCGCCTCCGATGGCGGCACGCCAGCGTCCAGGATGTCGCGCAGCAGCAGCGCCATCGAGTAGCCCGGGTCGCAGGCCAGCGCACGGTCGATCGCGATGCTGGCGAGCGCGCCGTCGCCGCACTGCCAGGCGGTGAACGCGAGCAGCGCCGCCGGGGCAGGCACCCAGGCGTCGGCCGCACCGCGCACCAGGTCGGTCCACAGCCGCAGGTGCGCAGCGCGATGCGGGGGATCCATCCGCGCCCACGCGTCGTCGCGAACCGGGAGGTGGGCCAGGCTGATCACGAGCCAGGCAAGCAGATCGTCGTCGGTGACCGCAGCGCCGTCGCGGTAGCGGGCGATCGCGTCCCTGACCGCGCGGCGTCCTTCGCTGATCATCAGGCGCAGCGGATTGCCACCCTGCCGGGCCGCCTGCTCGACCAGGGCAGCCGCCCGCGCGCACGCCCGCCCGGTCGCCTCGTCCCTGGCCGCGGCCCGCTCGCCGGTGAGCGGGGCGAGGGTGCGGGCCAACGCCGCCCGGTCCGGGTACGCGGCGAGGCCGGCCGCGGACATCGCCGCGGTCACCGGGTGAGAACCGGGGTCGAACGGGACCCCCTCGGCGGGACAGCAGTTCACGTCCTGGCAGAGGTACGACCAGTAGCGGCCGTCCTCGACCCGTAACAGCTCACGCACGGCGAGCCCGCCCTGCCGGGCGACCGCGGTGAAGACGTCCAGCAGCGGCGTGACCAGCCTGCCCGGGCCGTAACCGACGGCGATCACGGTCGTAGCCCGGTGCCCGGCGAGAATGCCTGCGGCGTGCTCGGCAATCCGGCGTGCGGTCCCGGCATGCGGAGGATCGGGCAGGTCGTAACGGAATCCGAGCTTGACCCGGTCCCGTGGCCCGCCCGCGCCGATCACCACCAGGCTCTGGGCCGGATGGAACCCGAGCAGGTGGGGAACGGCGGCGAGGATGTCGGCCGGAGAACTCAGCCGCACCCGGGACAAGCCGGGCCGGCCCTTCGTGCGGCGGGCGCTGCGGCCCGCGGGCTGTGTGGTATCCATGTCGCCAGGCTGGCCCGGCGGGCGGGCCAGGGCGGGACGCAGCCGGGTATCTGTGGGCAGAGCCCGGGATGGTGCTCGCACTGTCCACACCCGCTGGTCCCGTCTTGACAGCAGCCCGGTTCCGGCGGCCAGGATCAGCCGGGCTTCTCCGCCGCGGGAAGCTGGCCCTCGAGGAACCGCGCGACCAGGCCGCGGATCACGGTCGCCATCGAGAAACCGTGCTCGCTGCACCATTGCCGGAGCTGGGCGTGCTGCTCGGAGGAAAACCGGACCGGCACCATCTGCTGGCCGGAGGCCTGCGCCAGCGGCGTCCGCGTGGCCAGTTCCAGGTTCGGCTCGCGCAAAGTCGCCACCGACATGCGACGGAACCGGGCGGGCACGGTCAGCACACCCGCCTCCCCCTCCTCGAAGCCCCGGCGCAGCAGCCACGCGTACACAAGGTCCCTGTCCGCTGCCGGCAGCGCGCCGATCGCCGCCACCAGCACCCGAACCGGATCCCTCGCAGCGGCAGAGCCCGGCTGCCCGGCGGCACCGGGGGGTTTGTCGGGCATGGCCGCCTCCTCGCCGGGTCCTGGGTCACGAGCGATATCGGATAAGCGATATCACGATATCGTTCTGTGGCCGTTTTGCCCACATACGTGCCCTGTTTTGCCCAGACGGCCGGCCGTTCGGCATACCGGAACGCCGTATCGCGCGGCCAGGCGGCTGGCGCGCCGACTCCGTGGGCCGTCAGAGGGCGATGCCCAGGAGAGCGTCCGCGGCGTCCCGGACGAGCAGTGCCGCAGCACATGGCCCGGGCGGCAGGACCGGTGCGGCGATGATCCCGTCTGCCCAGCGGTCGACCGCGGCGAGGGCGCCTGGGGCGTCAAGGTCGTCGGCCATCCGCTCGCGCACGGCGGCCAGCACCGCCTCCGCCGACGGCAGCGCGCCGGCGGGGGAAGCCAGCGCGCCAGGCGGGGACGCCGGCGCCTCGGACGGGGGCGGCGGCGCCTCCGGCGCGGGCGGCGGCGATTGGGAGGGGGACACCGGCACGCCCCGCGGGGACAGCGGCGCCTCGGACGGGGACTGCGGCGCGCCCGGCGGGGGTGCAGGCTCCTGCGGGGCGGCCAGCAGGCGGCCTACGGCGGCCCGCCAGCGGGCGAGCCGCTCGGCCGCCGCAGCCAGCCCCGCCGCCGTCCAGTCCCAGTCGTCGCGGTAGCGGTGGGCGAGGATGGCCAGCCGGATCGCCA
>DAITAE010000192.1:0-1225 GCA_036824445.1 Streptosporangiaceae bacterium
AGGCGCCGCGGAGGGGCCCGTTGCCGTCATCACCGGCGCGGCCAGCGGGATCGGCCGCGCCTGCGCGGGCGTGATGCGGCGGGCCGGCTGGCGGACCGCGGGCATCGACCTGAACCCGTCGGACACCGACCTGCCCCGGCAGGCCGACGTGTCCGACCGGGCCGCTGTCGCCAGTGCGATCGACCAGATTGCCGAACGATTCGGGCGGATCGACCTCCTGGTCACCGCGGCCGGCTACTACGAGGAGGGCATCGACGTCGCCGACATCACCGTGGCGCAGTGGGACCGGATGCTCGCGGTGATCCTCGGCGGCACGGTGAACTGCTGCGCCGCGGTGCTGCCGCACATGCTCAGCCGCGGCGAGGGATCCATCGTGGCCATCTCGTCGGAGCTGGCGCTGGCCGGCAGCGCGACCGACCTGCACTACGTGGCGGCCAAGGGGGCCGTGCTCGGCCTGGTCAAGTCGCTGGCCATGGAGGTCGCGGAGACCGCCATCCGGGTCAACGCGGTGGCCCCGGGGCCCACCGACACGCCGCTGCTGGCCGCGGACTCGCTGTGGCGCAAGCCCGATTACCTGGCCACACTCCCGCTGGGGCGGCTCGTCGCCCCCGAGGAGATCGCCCACGCCGTGTACTACCTGGCCACCGAGGGATCCATGTACTGCGGCGAGGTGCTGTCGCCGAACGCCGGGGCGGTGATCTGAGATGCCCGGGCAGCCCGGCGGGAGCGACGCGCCGCGCCAGGTGGCCCTGGTCACCGGGGCGGCCCAGGGCCTGGGCCACGCGACGGCCCTGCGGCTGGCCGCGGACGGGTTCGCGGTCGCGGTGAACGACATCACCGACGACGGCCGGCTGACCGAGCTGGCCGGGCGGACCGGCGGGATCGCCGTCCCCGCGGACATCTCGGATCCGGCCGCCGGGCCGGCCATGGCCGAGGCCGCCGCCCGCCAGCTCGGGCCGGTGCAGGTCCTGGTGGCCAACGCCGCGGCGATGGCCATGAGCCCGTTCCTGGAGGCCAAGCCGGACGAATGGTGGCACCAGATCGACGTCAACCTGTCCGGGCACTTCCGGGTCATCCAGGCGGTCATCCCCGGGATGCGCGCCCAGGGCCACGGCCGCATCATCATCATCAGCTCCGGGTGGGGCGTGATCGGCCACCCGAACGCCACCGCCTACGCCGCGTCCAAGGCCGGGCTGATCGCGCTGACCAAGGGCCTGGGCCGGGA
>DAITAE010000192.1:1325-8114 GCA_036824445.1 Streptosporangiaceae bacterium
AGGAAGGTGCCCCGGTTCGCGGGCTCCGCCTCGTTCGCCCGGCTGCCCGAGATCGACCGGGTCTCCGACTACGACGTCGCGGTGCTGGGCGCACCGTTCGACAGCGGCGTCTCCTACCGGCCGGGAGCCCGGTTCGGCCCCATGGCCGTCCGGCAGGCGTCGAGGCATCTGCGGCCGGGCCACCATGTGGAGCTCGACTGCAGCCCGTTCTCCGCGATCCAGGTGGTCGACGCGGGGGACGTGCCGGTCACGCCGTTCTCGATCGACGAGGCCGTCGAGCAGATCGCCGGAGCCGCCGCGGACCTGCTGCATGGCGGCAGGAAGGTCATCGCCGTCGGTGGCGATCACACGATCGCGCTGCCGATGCTGCGGTCGGTGGTGCGAGAGAACGGCCCGGTCGCACTAGTGCACTTCGATGCGCACCTGGACACCTGGGACACCTACTTCAACGCACCCACCACGCACGGAACCATCTTCCGGCGGGCCTTTGAGGAAGGGCTCCTGGTCGAGGATCACTCGATCCATGTGGGTATCCGCGGCCCCCTGTACGACCGCAGCGACCTCGACGACGACCTGCGGTTCGGCTTCCGGACCATCCGGGCCAGTGACATCGACGTCCTCGGCGTCAGCGGGGCGATCGACGCGATCACCGCACGCGTGGCCGATCTGCCCGTCTACCTGTCCATCGACATCGACGTGCTCGACCCGTCGTTCGCGCCGGGCACTGGCACGCCGGAGGCGGGCGGGCTCAGCAGCCGGGAACTGCTGCGCGTGCTGCGCGGCCTGACCAACCTCAACCTGGTCAGCGCCGACCTGGTCGAGGTGTCGCCCGCCTACGACCATGCGGAGATCACCTCTCTCGCCGCCGCCACGGTGATCTTCGACGTCGTGACGCTGCTCGGCAGGAAGTCCTGATGGCCGAGCCGGGTTCCCCCGCCACGCAGCCCCTGGCCGTCGACGTGATCGTGGTAGGCGGGGGGCTGTCCGGCGGCCTGCCCGCCGCGGCGTACCTGCAGAAGGCTGGACTGCAGGTCCTGGTCGTGGAGGCCAACGCCGAACTCGGGTCGTTCTGCTGCACACATGAGACGTGGCCGCAGACCCTGGACAGCCCGCATGTGGGGGTCTCGTTCGCCGGTAACTCACCCGTGATCGCCGACCTGGAACTACCGCGCTACGGGTTCAGGTTCGCCGCATCGCCGGTCATCCTCGCCACCACATACACCGATGGCACCAACTGCCTGATCTGCCAGGACCCGGAGCGGACCGCGGAGAACTTCGCCCGGCACTCAGCCCGCGATGGCCAGCGGATGCTGGAGATCCAGTCGCGCGTCGACGAGACGATGGTGGAGTTCAACGAGCTGAGCTCGTTCTCACCGCACCCGGATCCCGGCAAGCTGCCGCGGGTCTTCGACTTGTGCGCCTATGCCATGGACTTCCCAGTCGAGCAGATGATGGAGATGACCGGGCCCGAGCTGTGTGAGCGCACGTTCGAGTCAGACGCGTGCAGGCAGATCCTGATGACCCCGGTGGCGTTCTGGGAGCATGGCGCGCCGTTCGCCCGCGGGCAGGGTGCCTTCGGCACGACATTCGCGCTGTACTACACGACCGGGGTCGGAATCGGCGGCAACGAGGTCCAGGTCGACGCGCTGACCCGCTGCTTCCTCGACCACGGCGGGCAGTTGTGGACGTCTGCGGCAGTCGAGGAAATTCTCGTTGAGAATAATCGTGCGGTTGGCGTCCGGCTGTCGCAGCGATCGCTGTACCCGGGCCGGGAGGTAAGCGCGCGGTTCGCCGTGATCTGCAACGCGGGCGTGCCGGAGACGCTGCGCCTGGTCGGGGAGCAGGTGATGGAATCCGTCGACGCACTGCTGGCCGCGAAGATGCGGTACTGGCAGATGGGTCTGCGCGGATCGCACGTGACATCGTGGCTGCTCGACCGGCGCCTGTCGTGGATGTCCGCCGACTTCGACCCGCTGATCGATGAAGCGATCCTGGTGTACCGGGCATTCGACTCGTGGGAGGGCACCAAGCAGTACCTGGTCGACATGCTCGGCAACGACACCTGGAAAGTATCGGGCCAGCTCATGGAGTTCACCTATCCCGCCCCGGCCGATCCCACCAGTGCATCGCCCGAAGGACACACGGTGCTCCGCGCCGAGGAATGCTTCCCGTACGCGCTGCATGGCCTGGGCGGCCCGCAGGCGTGGGACGGGCCGCTGCGCCACGAACTCGTGGCCGGCCGAAACGCAATGATGAGCCAGCTCGTGCGGGACTGGGACGGCAGCGTCCTCGACTACTACGACTGGACGCCGCTGGACAACTGGCGGCTCAACCGGTCGGCGAGGTTCGGCCAAGTGGTCGGCGGGGACTTCACCGAGGACCAGTGGATCCTTGGCCGCATGCCGTACCGCATGCCCGTAGGCGGCCTGTACATGTCGAACGGCGTGTGGCCGGTCGGCCTCAGCTGGATGGCCGCCGGCTACAACGCAGCCCAGGTCGTCGCCGCGGACGCCGGTGTCCGTGACCAGCCATGGTGGACCTCGCGGCCGTGCGAATGGTACTCCCGCAATCTTCCGAGCCTGCTCGCGCGCGACACCGCGACGAGCTTCGCCGAATGAGGAACGCTGTGGTCAGGGACTGCGAGGTCGCCATAATCGGCGGCGGCCCGAACGGCCTGACCGCGGCCGCCTATCTCGCACGGTCAGGCACGGATGTGGTCGTGCTCGAGCAGCGGTTCGAGCGCGGCGGAACGATGGCGTCGGACGACTACTCGACCCCGTTCACCTACAACCAGGCCCAGGCGGCCCTTCCGCTCGGCGCGGACAATCCCGTCGTGGCCGAGCTTGGGCTGACCGACCGGGGGGTGGCCTTCATCGAGCCCAGCGTGGCCGTCGAAGTGATCACCCGGCACGGTGGGCACGTCATCGGCCGTGGAGGGGCCGGGCTCGGCAGCGCCGTTCAGGACATGCTCGCCTCGATCAGCCGGGCCTGCGTCCCGGCTCTGTACCGGCCGCCGGATCCGGAGGTTTCGCTGACGGGCGGCTGGCGGTCGGGCGGTGAGGGCGCCGCTGCGGATCTGGCCGATCTCGCGCCATCTACGCTCGCCGCGCTCGCGGACAGCGAGTCTGGCGGGCTCGCGCTGCGGTACGCCTGTGCCGCCAGCGGGTTCGCGGGCCCCGGTGAACGCCTCGGCGCCGTCGGCGGCTTCGTCGTCGCCCGATGGTTCTGCCCGGTGCTCGTCGCCGGCGGCTCGAAGAACCTGCCGAACGCCTTGTTCCGTGCCGCCGCAAGCTCCGGGGCAGCCTGCCACGTGTCGGCCCGGGTAACGCAGGTGCGGCGCGCCGACGCGGGATTTCAGCTGTCCTGCGGGGATGGGCGGCAGGTCCGCGCACGGAGCGTGATCTGCACGCTGGACCCGCGTACCACGTTCACCGGCCTGCTCGATCCGGCCCTGGTACCCTCCGAGCTCGCCGCGGCAGGCCGCGGCTGGGCTTTCGACGACCTGGCCTTCTTCACCGCGCACTTCGGTATCGCCGGGATGCCTCCGGTTTCCCGGCACGGAGATGAGCCATACCAGCGGCTGGTGGGCTTCAACAATGTCCAGGATCTCGACGATCACCTAGCCGCGGTGCGCGGCGGTCGCCTGCCGGAACGGCCCGCTGGCGTGCTGAGCGTCACCACGGCGCACGACCCGCTCCAGGCGTCGCCGGGCCCCTACGGGCCGCTGCACACACTGCGCTTCGACACCTTTGCCCCCCTGAAGCACCCGGGCGGCTCGTGGGACCGGAACCGGCCGGGCTACCGCGCAGAGTGCTGGCGCTTTCTCTGCGACGAATTCCCGGCGCTGCGCAATGCGCGGCTGATCGCCCAATTCGCCGACGCGCCGGGCGACCTGAGACGGCGGTTCGCCACCACCAGCGCTGGCACCGTGCGGCAAGGTACGCTGCGGCCTTCGCAAACGTTGGCTCTCAGGCCGCACCCATTGTGCGCGGACACACGAACGCCGGTGCCGGGCTTTTACTTTGGCGGCGGCGGCGTGCACCCAGGAGTCCCCGGTCTCCTCGGCGCGGGCATGCTGGCGGCCCGGGCGATCCGAACCGATCAGAGGCTCACAGGCCTGGCGGTACGGCGATGACATCGCCGCAGCCGCCAGCACACCCGGCCACCATCCGGCGCGGCCAAGGCGTGAGCGCCGACGGCGAGTTCTACATGCCCACGCGCGTGTTCTTCGGCCGTGGGGTCGCGGGCGAAGCCGGAGCACACGCGGCAGGTCTCGGAATGCGCCGGGTGATGCTGGTCACCGATCCGGGTGTGCAGGCCGCCGGGCTCGCCGATCCCGCTCGTGACGACCTCATCGCCGCGGGGCTGGAGGTACTGGTCTTCCAGCAGGTAGAGCCGAACCCGCGGGACGTCGACTGCCTGGCCGGGGCGGACATGGCCGTCGACTTTGCTGCCGATGGCTTCGCCGCTGTTGGCGGCGGATCGGCGCTCGACACGGCCAAGTGCGTCGCCCTGCTGCGGACCAACGGCGGGCACCCGCGGGACTGGGAAGACTTCGGCGCCCTGCGTAATGACCCACTGCCGGTGCTGGCCCTCCCGACGACAGCCGGCACCGGCAGCGAAGTGAGCCCGTCGGCGGTCATCACCGACACCGCCCGTAAGAAGAAGATGAACCTGTTCGACATGCGCAACTGCCCGAAGGTCGCGCTGGTCGACCCGGATCTCACCCTGTCCTGCCCACCAGCGCTGACGGCGGCGGCCGGCATGGACGCGCTCTCACATGCCGTCGATTCCCTGCACTGCCGCCTAGCGACCCCCGCGTCGGATGCGCTGGCACTGGAAGGCGCCCGCCTGGTAGCGCACTACATCCGGCAGGCGGTCGCATCCCCCGGCGACATCGAAGCCCGGTGCGGCATGGCCCAGGGCAGCCTCACCGCCGGGATCGCGGTCGGTCTCACCGACGTCGCCGGTGCCCACTGCCTGGCCGAGGCGATCGGCGGCCTGTACGGCCATCCGCACGGCTACTGCTGTGCAGACAGCATGCCACCGATCATGGAATACAACCTGCCGGTAAGCACAGAAAAGTACGCCCGGCTGGCACACGCCTTCCGCATAGCACCCGATGGCTCCAGCGAAACGAAGCTTGCGCTGCAGGCCATTGAATACATCCGAAAGCTCAACCGCGACCTGGACGTGCCGCCTATGCGGCAGCTCATTCGCGCCGAAGACCTGGAGCTTCTCGGCCAGAAAGCGGAGCAGAACACCAGCAGCCCATCGAATCCGCGGGCCGCCGACTCAGCGGCATTCACCGCCATGTTCGCCCGCGAGATCCGTCGGCGCGGTCACTTGCCGGGTGGGAGGATTCGGTCATGAAGATTGCTCCGGGCATCCACCGGATCGGCGGCAACAGCATGATCAATGCCTACCTGGTCGAACAGGCCGGGGAGGTGACCATCATCGACGCGGGCCTGCCCGGCTACTACGGCGACATCGACCGGGAACTGGCCGCGATGGGCCGGGCGCCGGCCGATGTCCGTGCGCTGGTCTTGACCCACGGACATTCCGACCACGTCGGGTTCGCGGAGCGGCTGCGGCGCGAGCGGGCGGTCCCGGTATCGGTCCACGAAGCCGACGCTGCGCTGGCGCGTGGCGAGGTGCCGAACCCGTCGAAGGGCTTCGGCCCGGTCAAACTCGGGCCCCTGCTTGGCTTTTTGTGGTTCTCGCTGCTGCACGGTGGGCTTCGCACCCCCAAGCTGCACCAGGTCTCGACGTTCGGCGACGGGGCAACCCTGGACGTGCCGGGCAGCCCGCGGGTCATCTTGACGCCCGGCCACACCCCCGGCAGCGCTGCGCTGCACGTGGCATCGCTGGGCGCCCTGTTCGTCGGCGACGCTTTCGCCACCTACGCGGTGACCACAGGTGCCCGTGGCCCGCAGGTGGCGCCGTTCACCGCCGACCCAGCCCAAGCGGTCACATCATTGACACGCCTGGAGGCGATCTCCGCTGACTACGTGCTGCCCGGGCATGGCGACCCCTGGACCGGCGGCACCCAGGAAGCGGTCCAGCAGATACGCCAGGCGCACGACAGTCGCGGCTAACCCGACGGCCCCCGCCGAGATCTCTGACTGTCACGCCAGGTCTTGCAGCTGTGTGCTCTCGCAGCGGCCCCGCCGGTTCCGGCATAATCGGTGGCCACAGGTTAACGCTGCGCTGGAGTCGGCCACATGAGCGCTCCAGCTGGGAAATGCAGGTGGCCGGCTCGGGGAGGGCAGATCATGCGCTGGTTTGGGAGGGCGTTCCCGATCTTGGCCGCTGCGGTGGCACTGGTCGTGACCCCCGCTTCGGCGATCGCGGCAACGGCTACAACGTACTCGGACCCGATCGGCGGGTTCGAGTACACCGCGACGTCGACACAGGGCAGCTTCGCCGGCGCCGCGTCGGGCGCTCTGCCCGGCCCGTGGTCGGCAACCGTGGACCACACCCCGCTTAGCACCTCCGCCACAATCACCGGTGGTGACTTTTCGCTCGCTACCTACCTGCACGGCGCGCTCACCACAGTCACCGGCGACTTCACCGGAGGCACCGTCCGGCAGTTGTCCGGTTTCACCGGGTGCGTCAACCAGCGATATGCCGTGAACGGTCTACTGGGCGACGTGGGCTTTGGTTCACGCGGTAGCGGCACCGGCACCTTCACCGCCACGCTGACGCACTACCGCACAAAGATCTTCGGATATTGCGTGACCTACTCCGCGAGCATCAGCGGATCACTTTCGCTGGCCCCGTCCTGAC
>DAITAE010000701.1:0-2265 GCA_036824445.1 Streptosporangiaceae bacterium
TCTGGCCCCGGATGATCCGGCCCATGTACGGCCAGGCGAAGAAGCCGATCACGAAGACCAGCAGCCCGATCCGCAGCGAGTTCCCCGACAGTCCGAACGCGGACGACGGGATGACTCCGACCAGCGCGATCGCGAACACCAGCAGCGGGAAGGCCAGGAAGATGTCCATCGCCCGGGCGATCACGCTGTCCACCCAGCCGCCGAAGAACCCGGCTATCACGCCCATCACCACGCCGATGCCGACCGCCAGCGCGGTGGACAGGAACGCGATGATCAGCGACACCCGCGCCCCGTTGACGACCCGGGCCAGCAGGTCGCGCCCGGTGATCGGCTCCACGCCGAACGGGTGCGCCGTACTGATCCCGCCCAGCGTCCCGAACGGCCGGCTGAACGTCGGGTCGATCAGGTTCTCGTGATAGGTCAGCGGGTTCTGCACCAGGTACGGACCGAAGATCGCGACCAGGATGAGGAAGATTACGACGATGCCGCCGGCGATCGCCACCTTGTCCCGCCGCAGCCGCATCCAGGCGATCTGGCCGAGCGACCGCCCCTCGATGGCCTTGGCGCCCGCCCCCTGAAGCACCGTTTCCGGCGCAGCCGCCTCAGTGGATACCTCGAGCGGTGCGGTCATCGGCAGCCATACTCCTGACACGCGGCGAAACAGCGGCCTACCGCCCGGGTTACCGGGCGGGCCGCCAGTCCTCTATGGGAGGATCTCCCCCGGCCACCTCGGTGCGCTAGACCTGGGACGATGTCGTTCCTGGATTGTGACCGAATCAAGATTCTTCCGTCATAGCAGACCCGCGGACGACGATTTCCGGCGTCATACCCCATCAGCGCAGGAAATCACGACCCGCCGGAGCCTTGCAAGATCAACCTCACGCAGCGACGCCACCACCATCCGCCCTGGGCCGTCGCCCTCACCGGCGATCCCGGCGGGCAGTGGCATGCTCGGCACCGCGATCACCGGGCAGCCGGCCGCCTGTGCCGAGGCAATGCCACGCGGCGAGTCCTCCAGCACCACGCACTCACACGGTGCCTCTCCCAGCAGCGCCGCCGCCCGCAGGTAGGGCTCGGGATCCGGCTTGCTCCGGCGGACGTCCTCCGCGCAGACGGTGACGCCGAACGCCAGGCCGGTACTGGCGAGCACCGCGTCCATGATCCGGCGCTGCGCGGAGGTGACCAGCGCCTGCGGGATCTCCGCGGCGGCGAGCGTGGCCAGCAGCTCGGCGGCGCCGGCCATGAGGGGTACCCCGCGCTCGGCCACCAGGCCGGCCATGGTGTCCAGCAGCCACGCCCCGATCTGCACCGGCTCGGCGGGGCGCAGGGCGCGGGCCCGCATGTACCCGACCGAATGCGCCAGCGTGCCCCCCATCAGCTGCTGCTGGTCCGCCTCGGTCCACGGGCCCCCCATCCGGGCCATCACGGAGCGCTCCGCCTCGAACCAGAGCGGCTCGGAGTCGACCAGCAGGCCGTCCATGTCGAACAGGACGGCCCGCAGCTTGCCGCTCACGTGCTGAAGTATTTCGCCTCGGGGTGATGGGCGATCAGCGCGTCGGTGGACTGTTCCGGAGCGAGCTGGAACTCCTCCGAGAGGCTCACCCCGATCCGTTCCGGGCGCAGCAGCCGGACGACCTTGGCCCGGTCCTCCAGGTCGGGGCAGGCCGGGTAGCCGAACGAATA
The DNA here is from genome assembly GCA_036824445.1 of Streptosporangiaceae bacterium. Classification (GTDB taxonomy): domain Bacteria; phylum Actinomycetota; class Actinomycetes; order Streptosporangiales; family Streptosporangiaceae; genus UBA9676. The sequence goes on from DAITAE010000701.1 coordinate 1,684, forward strand.
GCGGCAGCCGCGGTAGCCGACCTTGAGGATGCCGTCCAGCCCGGGCGGGTCGAACCCGGCCAGGCCGAGCTCGGCGCGGACCCGGCCGTGCCAGTACTCCGCCAGCGCCTCGGTCAGCTGCACCGAGAGCCCGTGCAGCTCCAGGTAGTCGCGGTAGGCGTCTTTGGCGAACAGCTCCGCGGTCGCCCGGCTGATCCTCGTCCCGACGGTGACCAGCTGGAATCCCACGACGTCGAGCTCACCCGAGCCGGCCGGCCGGAAGTAGTCGGCCAGGCACAGGTGGCGGTCGCGCCGCTGGCGGGGGAAGGTGAACCGCTCCCGCTCCTCCCCCGGGTCGCCGAGCACGATCAGGTCGTCGCCCTCGCTGACGGCCGGGAAATACCCATAGACCACGCCGGCCTCAACCAGCCCGTCGGTCTGGATCCGCTCCAGCCACATCCGCAGCCGGGGGCGGCCCTCCGCCTCCACGAGCTCCTCGTAACTGGGCCCGCCTCCGCCCCGGGCCGGCTTGAGCCCCCACTGCCCCATGAAGGTGGCCCGCTCGTCCAGGAACGTGGCGTAGTCGGCGAGGGCGATGCCCTT
>DAITAE010000193.1:0-8088 GCA_036824445.1 Streptosporangiaceae bacterium
CGTTCATCGCCGCGCTGCTGCTCACGGCGCTGCTGCAGCCGCTGAACCACCGCCTGCGGGGCGCCGGTTTCCCGGCGCTCGCGGCGACCTGGTGCACGCTGCTGGTGGCGGTCGCGGTCCTGGCCGGGGCGGGCGTGCTGGCCGCCACCCAGACCTCGGCCGACTACCAGACCCTCGTCCGCGAGCTCGGGAACACCCTTCATGACCTGCAGCGCTGGCTGGCGGGACCGCCGTTCCACTTCCGGCAGTCAAGCCTGGAGCAGCTGTCCAACCGGGTGCTGGCCTTCCTCAAGCAGCATCAGTCGGCCGTGGCCGGCACGGTGCTCAGCGGGGGCAGGATCTTCCTGGAGATCCTGGCCGGGCTGGTCCTCATGCTGTTCGTCACGTTCTTCCTGCTGAAGGACGGTGACCGGATCTGGTCCTGGCTGACCGGCTTCCTGAGCCCCGAGGGCGGGCGGCGGGCCCGGGGAGCGGGCGCCGCGGCGTGGCAGGCGCTCACCTACTACGTGCGGGGCACCATCGCGGTGGCGGCCATCCACGCCGTGGTCATCGGCGTCACCTTGTGGGTGATGGGCGTGCCGCTGCTGGCGCCGCTCGTCATCCTCGTCTTCCTGGCCGCGTTCGTGCCGCTGGTCGGCATCCTGGTCGCGGGCACGCTGGCGGTCGCCGTCACGCTCGGCACCAAGGGCTGGGTCGCTGCGCTGGTGCTGGTGGCCATCTTCATCCTGGAGAACCAGCTGGAAAGCCACCTTCTCCAGCCGCTGGTGGTGGGCCGGATGGTCCGGATCCACCCCCTCGCCATCATCCTGGTGCTGGCGGTGGGTGCGGCCATCGCCGGCATCGCCGGGGCCGTGGTCGCGGTCCCGATCACCGCAGCTCTGGTCCGTACCGGGCGTACCTCCGGGGCCGGCCCCCCGCGCCGCCGGCGGCCCACGTCGATCAGCCGGAGCAGGCGCCGCGGCAGCGGTAGGGTTCACCACCGTGGAGCAGAACGTCCCCGTGCTCATCCGGCGGCTCGATCCGGACCTGCCGCTGCCGGCCCGCGCCCACCCCGGCGACGCCGGGCTGGACCTGTTCGCGGCCGCCGAGGTGAGGCTGGAACCCGGGCAGCGGGCCGTCGTCCCCACCGGGATCGCGATCGCCCTGCCCGACGGCTACGCCGCCTTCGTCCACCCGCGGTCCGGGCTCGCCGCGCGGCACGGCGTCACGCTGGTCAATGCGCCAGGAACCGTGGACGCGGGGTACCGTGGCGAGATCAGGGTCACCCTGCTCAACACCGACGCCCACCACGCGGTCAGTTTCCAGCGCGGCGACCGGATCGCCCAGCTGGTCATCCAGCGGGTGGCGCATGTGGTGCTGCACGAGGTGGAGTCGCTTCCGGGTTCGGCACGCGGCGACGGTGGCTTCGGGTCCACGGGCGGGCACGCTGCCGGGCAGCCCACCGCGCAGACACCGGGCGGGTGAGCGGTGACCGGGGCCAGCCAGGGAACAGACCACCGACGAACAGACAGGCAAGGAGTGGGTGACAGTGTTCCGCCGCCGCCGCACTGACTCCGGCCAGCCCGGAAACGAGCCGGAGGGCACGGATTCCGGTCTGGGCGAAGCGGAGCCCGGCCCCGATGATGGCGGTCCCGGTGATGGCGGTCCCGGTGAACCCGAGCCAGGCGCCGATGAAGCCAGCCCGGAGACGGCCGGCATGGCCGGCCCGTGGGACGCGGGTGACGACGTCCCCAGCCAGGAACGGATCGACTTCGGCAGCCTGCTGGTCCCGTCCCGAGAGGGCATGGAGATCCAGGTCAGCGTCGTGGAGAACCAGCCGGCCTGGATCACCGTCATGCACGGGAAGAGTGGCCTGCAGCTGCAGGCCTTCGCCGCGCCGAAGAGTGGCGGCCTGTGGGACGAGATCAGGCAGGAGATCGCGACGGAGGTGGCCAGGAGCGGCGGCCAGAGCGCCGAGGCCGACGGCCCGTTCGGCGTGGAACTGCGCGCGCGGATTACCCCCGCCGACCCCGTCCACGGCGGCCGGCGTGGCGCGCTGGAGCCGGTCCGCTTCCTGGGGGTAGACGGGCCCCGCTGGTTCCTGCGCGGCCTCATCAGCGGCCCGGCGGCCACTCATGAGGACCAGGCCAGGCCACTGGAGCAGGTATTCGCAGCCGTCGTCGTGGTTCGCGGCGATCACCCGGTCCCGCCCCGTGACCTGCTGGAGATCCGGCTTCCCGACGAGGCGCTGCAGGAGCTCGGCCAGGAGCCGCCGGCGCCCGCGGAGGAGGGCCGGTGGCCGCTGAACCCGTTCGAGCGCGGCCCGGAGATCACCGAGACCCGCTAGGCCCCGGCCGGCCTACGCCGGAAGTTACCTCTTTGTAACAAGAAGAAGGCGGCTGGTAACACTTGGTCAACATCAACCCGATACCTTTTGGCCTGTGAGCGTCGCCGGAGCAGACCGCCCGATGGGACGCCCGCCGCAGGTGCGGGTGTCCGGGACGGTGCGCCGCCTGCGGGCGGGCGGCCCGGCCGGGCTGCCCATGCTCCAGGCCGAACTCGGGGGCGGCGCGGACCGGGTCACGGTCATCTGGCTGGGCCGTACCCGCATCGCCGGCATCGAGCCCGGGCGCGCGCTGGCCGTCGAGGGGATGCTGAGCCAGCAGCGTGGCCGCAGGATCATGTACAACCCGCGTTACGACCTGGGGGAGAGCCGGCGGCCGGCCTAGGGGTCCCTTGGCCTGGGCCCCGCGGCCCGGTCAGTGATCGGCCGACAGCAGGTGCGCGAGCTCGTCCTCCACGTTCTCGCTGGTCACGAACAGCAACTCGTCCCCGGCCGTGAGCGGGTCGTCGGAGCTGGGGACGATGACTCTGCCCTCCCGCAGGATCGCCACCAGGGCCGTGTCGGCCGGCCACCGGATGTCCCCGATCCTCGTGCCCGCCAGCGGTGCGTCGGTGGCCATGGTCAGCTCCACCAGGCTGGCCTCGCTCTGCCGGAAGGTCATCAGCCGGACCAGGTCGCCGACGCTGACGGCCTCCTCCACCAGCGCGGAAAGCAGGCGGGGCGTGGACACCGCTACATCGACCCCCCACGACTCGTTGAACAGCCACTCGTTCTTGGGGTCGTTGATGCGCGCCACGACCCTCGGCACCCCGTACTCCGTCTTGGCCAGCAGCGACACCACCAGGTTGACCTTGTCGTCACCGGTGGCGGCGATGACCACGTTGCAGCGCTCGAGGGCGGCCTCGTCCAGCGAGGTGATCTCACACGCGTCCGCGAGCAGCCACTCCGCCCTGGGCACGGTGTCAACCGCGATCGACCGGGGATTCTTGTCGATGAGCAGGACCTCGTGCCCGTTGTCCAGCAGTTCACTGGCGATCGAGCGGCCGACCGCACCGGCTCCGGCGATAGCGACCCGCATCAGCCTGTTCCCTTCCCGTGTGACGCGCCGCCCGGGCTGTTGCGGGCGAACGCCGCCGCGATGCGCTCGAGGTCGCTCTCCGCCGCGATGACGTACAGCACGTCGCCTTCCTGGAGCACCGTCCCCTGCCCGGGCAGCATGGCCTCGCCGAGCCTGGAGATGTACGCCACCCGGGTCCGCGCGGCATCCTCCAGCGCGTGCACCTTCTCGCCCACCCACTTCTCGGAGTAGGCCACCTCGGCCAGCACGACGGCGCCGGTCGGGTCACGCCAGAGCGGCTCGGAGCCGTCGGGCAGCAGCCGCCGCAGCATCTGGTCGGCGGTCCAGCGGACCGTCGCCACCGTCGGGATGCCCAGGCGCTGATACACCTCCGCACGCCGCGGGTCATAGATGCGTGCCGCAACCCGCTCCACGCCGAACGACTCGCGCACCACCCGTGCGGAGATCACGTTCGAGTTGTCGCCGCTGCTCACCGCGGCAAAGGCGTCTGCCTCCTCGATGCCGGCCTCGATCAGCACGTCCTGGTCGAAGCCGACGCCGGTGATGCGCTTGCCCCTGAACCCCGAGCGCAGCTTGCGGAACGCCTCCCGGTCCTGGTCGATGATGGCGACCGAGTGGCCCTGTTCCTCCAGGATGTGCGCGAGCGTCGAGCCAACCCGCCCGCATCCCATGATCACGATGTGCACGGCCGCCCTCCAGTGACTATGGTGCTCAGCCACGGTATTCCCCCGCGCCCGTTCCTGTGACCCCCAGCCGGCATACTGGGGGCAATCCCGGACCGGAGAGCGCGGGAGACGAGGCGGGAGCAGCGTGAACACGTCGCCGATCAGCGCCGCGTCCGGCCGGCCCACGGAAGCCGGCCGGACGGGCCTTGTGGAACTGGCCGTGAGCGACGTCGCACACGGCGGCTGGTGCGTGGCCAGGCAGCCCGGGGGCCGGGTGGTGTTCGTACGTCACGCACTGCCGGGCGAACGGGTCCTCGCCCGGATCACGGGCACGACCACCAGGTTCGCGCGGGCCGAGGCGGTTGAGATCCTGCAAGCCTCGCCGGACCGGGTCGCACCGCCCTGCCCTCATGCCCGCCCGGACGGCTGCGGCGGCTGCGACTGGCAGCACGCCACCCTGGAAGCACAGCGCCGACTCAAGGCGGAGGTGGTCAGGCAGCAGCTGCGGCGGATCGCGGACCTGGACCGTCAGGTCACCGTGGAGCCGCTCCCCGGCGACAGCGGCGGGCTGGGCTGGCGAACCCGGATCAGGTTCTCGGTCGGCCCGGACGGTGCCGCCGGGCTCCTCAAACACCGGTCCCACGAGCTGGTCGACATCGGCGCCTGCCCGCTCGCGCACCCGCTGGTACACGAGACCAGGGTCACCGGGCAGCGCTGGCAGCAGGTGTCGTCGCTGGAGATTGCCGTGTCGCCGGGCTCGGGAGAGCGGGCGGCGATCGTGACGCCAGCAGCAGGAAGGCGGCGGGCCAGCGGCGGCAATCCCGGGGCCGGTTCTCCCGCCGGCCGCGCCGCCACGGCGCTGGCGGGCCTTGCGGACACCGTCCTTGCCACCGGCCGGGGCGGCAGGCTCACCGCGCTGCGCGGGCGGGGCTACCTGCACCAGCACGCGGCCGGCCGCACCTGGCGGACCGGGGCAGGCACGTTCTGGCAGGTCCACCCGGGCGCGGCAGACGCGCTGACGGCGGCGGTCCTGGAGGCGCTGCAACCGGCCACCGGTGACGTGGTCCTCGATCTGTTCTGCGGGGCCGGCCTGTTCGCCGGCGTGCTGGCAGATGCGGTCGGGCCGGCCGGGTCGGTGATCGGGGTGGACAACGACCGGGGCGCGATCCGCGACGCCCGGCACAACCTGCGCGGTCTGCCCTGGGTGCGCATCCATCGCGGTGACGTGGCGGCCGTGCTCGCCCAGGAAACGGCGCTCACCGGCGACGGCAGGCCGGGGATCGCGGTGCTCGACCCGCCCAGGGCCGGGGCGGGACGCGCGGTCATCGAGCGGCTGCTGAGGCCGCCGCGCGCGGGTGGCCGCCTGCGGCGCGTGGCGTACGTCTCCTGTGACCCGGCCACCCTCGCCCGGGACATCGCGGTATTCGGTGAGCTGGGCTGGGGGCTGGACGGTCTGCGTGCCTTCGACGCGTTCCCGATGACCCACCATGTGGAGTGCGTCGCGGCACTCACGCCCGGCTGAAGCGGGCCTGCCCGTGCGGTCGGCGCCGCCCCGGCCGCCCGCATGGTCCAGGATGGGAGCATGCACCTCCGGATCTTCACCGAGCCGCAGCAGGGCGCCGACTACGGCAGGCTGCTCGCGGTCGCGCGGGCAACCGAGGAACTCGGTTTCGATGCGTTCTTCCGCTCCGACCACTACCTCAAGATGGGCGACGTGAGCGGCCTGCCCGGGCCCACGGACTCCTGGATCACCCTGGCCGGCCTGGCCCGCGAGACCGCGCGGATCCGGCTCGGCACCCTGATGAGCGCGGCGACCTTCCGCTACCCCGGGCCGCTGGCGATCGCGGTCGCCCAGGTGGACGAGATGAGCGCGGGCCGGGTCGAGCTGGGACTGGGGACCGGCTGGTTCGACGCGGAGCACACCGCGTACGGGATCCCGTTCCCCAGCCTGGCAGAACGGTTCGACCGGCTGGAGGAACAGCTCGCGATCATCACCGGGCTGTGGGAGACCCCGGAAGGCAAGACGTTCTCCTTCGACGGGGCCTACTACACGCTGACCGACTCGCCCGCCCTGCCCAAGCCGGCCCAGCGCCCGCGCCCCCCGATTCTGGTCGGCGGCCATGGGGCGCGCCGGACGCCGCGGCTGGCCGCGAGGTTCGCCGACGAGTACAACGTCGTTTTCGTCGGCCTGGAGGACACCGGCGCCGCGTTCGGCCGGGTCCGGGATGCCTGTGCCGCGATCGGCCGTGAGCCGGGCTCGCTGGTGTATTCGGCCGGGCAGACGGTGTGCTGCGGCCGGACCGGCGCGGAGGTGGCGCGGCGGGCGGCAGCGATCGGCCAGGCGGTGGCCGAGCTGGAGGCGACCGGGCTGGCCGGGTCGCCCGCCCAGGTCGTGGACAAGCTGCACAGGTTCGCGAGCCTGGGCGCGTCCCGGATGTACCTGCAGGTCCTCGACCTGCACGACCTGGACCACCTGGAGCTGATCGCGACCGAGGTCATGCCCCACGTCCGCTGATTCCCGGCCGGCCCGCCGCCGGGGCGGGTTCGGCGGTTCCTGAGTTTTCTTAGAGTAAGTAGCCAGCATGCCTGCAGGATGAGACGGCATCCTCGGCCATGAGCGGATGACGGCGCCGGCCGGTTCGGCCGGCCAGGAGGTGTGCCCCGTGTCTGGTCATCGTCGTCATCGCCGGAGTTGGCTCCGCTGGGTGCTGGTGGCGGCTGCCGTCGTTTTGGTGTTCGCCGTGGGCGGGCCGTTCGTCTACATCCACTTCATCGAGGGCCCGGCGCCCGCGCCGCTGGGCCTTTCCGACTCGGCGAGCCCGGGTGCGACCGCCAGCGGCGCCGGATCCGGCCAGGCGGCTGCGGCCACGCCGCTGCCCGGCACCTGGACCGTCGCGGGCGGGTCCCGGGCGGGCTACCGGGTGAACGAGGTGCTGCTTGGCCAGGACAACGTCGCGGTGGGCCGGACAAACTCGGTGGCGGGTCAGCTGACCATCAGGCGCACCACCGTGACCGCGGGCACCTTCACGGTAAAGATGGACACGATCCGCAGCGACCGGAGCCGGCGGGACGCCCAGTTCGACGGGCGGATCATGGACGTGGCCACGTACCCGACCGGCACGTTCACCCTCACCCGCGGCATCACCCTGGCACCGGTGCCGGCCAGCGGGAAGGTCAGGACCTACCACGCGACCGGGAAGCTCACGCTGCACGGCCACACCCGGCAGGTCACGTTCGACCTGAAGGCGGAGCGGACCGCAACGCAGATCCGCGCCTCCGGCTCGATTCCCATCACGTTCGCGGACTGGGGCATACCCAACCCCAGCTTCGGGAGTTTCGTCACGACCGAGAACCACGGCGTGATGGAGTTCCTGCTCGTGCTCCAGAAGCGCTGACGGCCGGTCCCGGCCGTCAGCCGGCCAGCGGCGCCAGGGCGTCGGCGAGCGGCGCCAGCATGCCCGGGTCCGCGGACAGTGGCAGGTTCATGATCGCCAGGTCGGCCCCCGCGTCGCGGTAGCCGGCGGCAAGCTCGGCGGCCTTCCCCACGGCGGCGCCGTCGTCGATCCGGATGTTCACCGAGCAGGTGATCTCGCCGGGATCGCGGCCGAGCTCCGCGCAGTGCGACCGGAGCGTCCCGGCGAGGCTGAGCCACTCCTGCGGGTCGCTGGTGATCGCGTTCCACTGCTGCGCCCACCGGGCCGCGGTGCGCAGGGTGCGGGTCCGGCCGCGCCCGCCGATGGTGACCGGGGGATGCGGCCGCTGGACCGGCTTCGGCTCGCAGCGTGCCTCGGTGAGCCGGACGTACCGTCCGTTCAGCGTCGTCGTCTCCTGGCTGAGCAGGGCGACGATCGCCTCCACGCCCTCGTCGAAGCGGTCGAAGCGTTCGCGCAGCGGCGGCAGTTCGATGCCGTAGGCGTCGCATTCCATCTGGTTCCAGCCTGCTCCCAGGCCGAGTTCCAGCCTGCCGCCGGAGATAATGTCGGTGGTCGCCGCCCTGTTCGCGAGCAACGCGGGATGCCGGT
>DAITAE010000194.1:0-8076 GCA_036824445.1 Streptosporangiaceae bacterium
AGGTCGAGCTCGTCGACATGACGCCGGAGGCGCTGCGGCGCCGGATGGCGCACGGGAACATCTACCCGCCGGAGAAGATCGACGCGGCGCTGACCAACTACTTCCGGGCCGGGAACCTGACCGCGCTGCGCGAGCTCGCCCTGCTGTGGCTGGCGGACAAGGTGGACGAGGGCCTGCAGCGCTACCGGGCCGAGCACCACATCCGGGGCACCTGGGAGGCCAGGGAGCGGGTGGTGGTCGCGCTCACCGGCGGGCCCGAGGGCGAGACCCTGATCCGCCGCGCCGCCAGGATCGCCGCCCGGTCCTCCGGCGGCGACCTGCTCGCCGTCCACGTCACCCGCTCGGACGGGCTGACCGGCGCCGACCCGGCGGCCCTGGCCGCCCAGCGACGGCTGGCCGAGTCGCTCGGCGGCAGCTACCACCAGGTGGTCGGCGACAACATCCCGGAGGCGCTGCTCACCTTCGCCCGGGCGGAGAACGCCACCCAGCTGGTGCTCGGGGCGAGCCGGCGCTCCTGGCTGTCCGCCATGCTCACCGGGCCGGGCATCGGCGCCCGCACCATCCGCGGCTCCGGCGACATCGACGTGCACATCGTCACCCACTCGCGCATGGGACGCGGCCGGGGACTACCGCGCAGCCGCGGAGGGCTCACGCGGCGCCGGCAGCAGATCGGCTACCTGCTGGCCGTTGCCCTCGCGCCGCTGGTCACGCTCGGGCTCGTGGCGCTCCGCGGCGAGCTCAACCTGACCAGCGACGTGCTGATCTTCCTGATGGCCGTCATCGTGGTGGCGCTCGTGGGCGGGTTCGTGCCCGCGCTGCTGGCGGCGGTGGCGGGGTCGCTGCTGCTCAACTACTACTTCACCCCGCCCATCCACCAGCTGAGCATTGCCGACACGAACAACTTCCTCGCGCTCGCCGTGTTCGTGGTGGTGGCGTTGCTGGTCAGCTGGGTGGTGGACATCGCCGCGCGGCGCACCCGCCAGGCGGCGCGCGCCAGCGCCGAGTCGGAGCTGCTGACGACCACCGCCGGCAGCGTGCTGCGCGGCGAGGACGCCGTGCCGGCCGTGCTCGACCGGGTCCGCGAGGCGTTCGGCATGGATTCGGTCACGCTGCTGGAACGCCCCGCGGCGCCGGGCGGCAGGCTACCGCCGGGACCGGGCGGCGGGTGGGCGGTCGTCGCGCATTCCGGCGAGCCTGTCCTCGCCACGCCCGACGGGGCGGACGTCGCGGTGCCGGTCGGCGACACGCTGTCGCTGGCGCTGCGGGGCCGGGCGGTCTCAGCGAGCGATCGCCGGGTGCTCGGCGCCTTCGCCGCCTACGCGGGGGTGGCGATGGAGCAGCAGCGCCTGTCCGCCGAGGCCGAGGCGGCACGGCCGATCGCGGAGGCAGACCGGATGCGGACGGCGCTCCTGGCGGCGGTCAGCCACGACCTGCGCACCCCGCTGGCCTCGGCGAAGGCGGCCGTCACCAGCCTGCGCTCGCCGGACATCCGGTGGACGGACGAGGACCGCGACGAGCTGCTCGCCACCGCCGACGAGTCGCTCGACCGGCTCGCCCACCTGGTGGACAACCTGCTCGACATGAGCAGGCTGCAGGCGGGGGCGCTGGCGGTCTTTCCCCGCCCGGCGGGTCTGGAGGAGATCGTGGCGCGGGCTCTCGACGACCTGGGCCCGGCCGGCCGGGAGGTCGTGGTCGAGATCCCGGACTCGCTGCCCGAGGTCCGGGTCGACCCAGCGATCCTGGAGCGGGTCATCGTCAACCTGACCACGAACGCGGTCCGGTACTCCCCGGCAGGCCGGCCGCCGCTGCTGACCGCGAGCGCGCTGGGCGACCGGGTGGAACTGCGGGTGGCGGACCGCGGGCCCGGCATCCCCGAGCCGGACCGCGACCGGGTGTTCGTGCCCTTCCAGCGACTTGGCGACACCGACAACACCACGGGCGTGGGGCTCGGCCTGGCGTTGTCGCGCGGGCTCACCGAGGCCATGGGCGGCACGCTCGAGCCCGAGCAAACCCCGGGCGGCGGACTGACTATGGTGCTGTCCCTGCCCGCGGCGCCGGTGCCCGGCGGGCCGGGCCAGGGTGATCCGGGCCACCGCGAGCGTGGTCAGGCCCCTTCCCCGCCCGCGGCCGCCGCCGACGGTGGCAGGCTGGCCACGTGACGCGCGTTCTGGTTGTGGACGACGAGCCGCAGATCCTGCGCGCGCTCCGGATCAACCTGCGGGTGCGCGGCTATGAGGTGGACACGGCCGCCACCGGCGGGCAGGCGCTGGAGGTGGCGGGCCATCACCCGCCGGACCTGGTGATCCTCGATCTCGGCCTGCCGGACCTGGACGGGGTGGAAGTCATCGGCGGGCTGCGCGGCTGGACCAGCGCACCGATCATCGTCCTGTCCGGCCGGGCGGACAGCACCGACAAGGTGGAGGCGCTGGACGCGGGCGCGGACGATTACGTCACCAAGCCGTTTGGCATGGATGAGCTGCTCGCCCGGATGCGGGCCGCGTCCCGGCGGGCGGCCCCCGAGGAGGAGACGCCACACGTGCGCCTGGGCGACCTGGTTATCGACCTCGCGGCCAAACGCGTCGTCCGGCCGGACGGCACCGACATCCGGCTCACGCCGACGGAATGGCACCTGCTGGAGGTCCTGCTCCGGCACCCGGGCAAGCTGATGAGCCAGCGGCAGCTGCTGGCCGAGGTGTGGGGCCCCGGCTACGCCGACGCGACCGGAAACCTCCGCCTGTACATGACCCAGCTGCGGCGGAAGCTGGAGCCGGACCCAGCCAGGCCGCGCTGGCTGCGCACCGAGCCGGGCATGGGCTACCGCTATCAGCCTGACGGCGATGAGCAGCGAACCAGAAGCGCTAGCCGATCACCAGAAACGCGATGATGGCGAGCACGGCCGCCACGCCGACCGCGATCGCGATGAGCTTGGCGACCTGGTTGCGGGGGGCGTTCATGGCCCACGCCTGGGTCGTCTCCGTGCCCTGTGGCCGGTTGACAAAGGCACGGAACTCGGCCGTGCTCCTCGAGGTGTCAGCCTCGTCCTTGTCGGGCATAGCCGCGACTCTAGCCGGTCGCGCTGGTCAGGAGCCGGGCTTTCCGAAATTACCCGCGGGCAGGAGATCGGCCCGGCTCACCAGCCGGGAGAGCACGATCACGCTCCGGGTGCGGACCACGAAGGGCTCGGCACCGATCCGCTCGACCACCCGCTCGAAGTGGCCCACGTCGGCTGCCCGGATGTGCAGCAGCGCGTCCGCCTCCCCGGTGATCGTGGCGGCCCCGGTCACCTCCGGGTATCTGCTCACGGCGGCGCCGATGTCCGCGGGCGACGTGCGCCCGCGGCAGAACAGCTCCACATAGGCTTCGGTCGTCCAGCCGAGCGCGGCGGGATCGATCGTGGCCGAGAACCCGGTGATCGCGCCGGTGGCCCGCAGCCGGTCCACCCGGCGCTTGACCGCGGGCGCCGACAGCCCCACCCGTTCCCCGATCTCCGCGTAGGTGGCGCGGGCGTTCTCAACCAGGGCACCCACGATCCGCTGGTCCAGTTCGTCGAAGGGCACACCGCGATCCTGCCAAAGCCCCGCAGCGCGGCGAGCGGGTATCGTCCCTGCGTTCAGTCCTTGACGTGTCGGATGAACTCTCGGCCAGCACGCTCCAAGGGTCGAAGCGCGCCGCTTCGTGGCGGAAATAGTTGATGTGGTCCAAGCCGGGGCCGCCGTGAACGGCCACCAGGGTCGGCCGCTCGACGGCTGTGTCGCCACGGGGAACGACGGATGGCCCGGACACATCGAACCAGAGGGTCACGTCGCCAAGACTGACCCGCATGGGGCCTCTCTCAGCCGGATGACAGGTGGCCTCGTCGCCGCCGTCCCCGCTAGGTTCCCTCGAACGGCGACCCGCGGACGGGCCGGACGGCGGACAGGTTCCCCCGCGCGGGGTGGACCCGCCCTACGGGCCCGGCGGCGAAGGCCCGCAGCAGGTTCTGGGTCGCCCGGTCCACGAAGGACCGCGCGGCGCGGCCGACCCCGTGGCCGCAGTGTGGCACGCGCATCGCGCACACCCAGCGCATCGTGCCGGCCGCGAAGACCCCGGCGCCGCTGGCCACCGTGTAATAGGCGGAGTCGGAGTGGGTGTGCACGCCGTCGCAGACCAGCGGGGAGTGCGCGAGCACCTCCAGCGGGCGCGGGAACGGGACGGCCGGGTTGATCCGGTCGTACTCCGGCCCCACCAGGCCGGGGAACGAGGTGCCCTTGTGGACCCGGGTCCCGGTGAAGATCCAGTTTTTCGGGTCGAACACCACATACGGCGCGCTGACAGGGTCGCATTCGTAGAAGACCCCGGTGATCACGCTTTCCGGCCGCGGATCGGGCGGATCCCGCCAGTTCTGCGTCGTGGCGGCGTTGTCTTTGCCGTACATGGGGTCCAGGGAGGCGACCTTGTAGCAGATCACGACCCGGTCGGGGCCAAGCGGCGACGACGCGAGCCTGATATGCCGGTACATCGCGTTGGCCCCGAGAAACGCGAGGTTGGTCCCGGCGTCGCGGGCGTCGAGCAGGGCCCGCCGCATGGACGCCGAGTAGTACTCGTCGTGCCCGAGCGAGATCACCGCCCTGGCCCCGTGCAGCAGCCCAGGGTCGGCGGCGACGTCGGTGTCCGTCTCGTACGCGAGCGGCACCCCGGCCGTCCGCTCCGCCAGTGCGATGGGCGCCTCGTCGAAGGCGAGGAACAGCACCGCGCCGTCGCCCGCGTAGGGCCGGTCGAAGGAGACCTTATAGGAGCGGTCGCCGAACCCCCGCGGGCCGTCGTAGAGGTCGTAGCCTCCCCACAGGTTGTATGCCTGCCAGGTGGTGACCCCGAGCACCAGCACCACCTTGCCCGTGGTCGAGGGCGAGCGCACGGTTATCGGCACGTACCGCTGGGCGCCGCTGGCGGCGTCCAGCCGCAGCAGGTACGCACCCGGCGGCCAGCCCGTGGTGGAGACGGTCAGGCTGGGCCGCCACGGGGCGGTCACCATCCGGGCCGCCGGACTGATCCGCGCGCGCCGCTGAACGCGTCCAGCGACCCGGCCCGACGCCCACACTTGCCGCGCCCTCGCGCCGCTGTACCAGCCCATCCGGAACGCCTGGACGTGGAAGCTCGCCGCCGTCGTGGACACATAGAGGCGGAACGACTGGCCGGGGAGCACGCTGACCCGGCCGGCGAAGCCCTCGATCGCGCCCGGAGAACCGAGATGGGTGATGTGCCAGTGCCGGGTGCCGGCCGCCCGGTTCTCGGCGGCCGGGAACGGCAGCGCCTCGCCCCGGCCGGACCCCTGTCGGCCGGACCCGTGCCGGCCGGACCCGTGCTGGCCGGACCCGTGCTGGCCGGACCCATGCTGGCCGGACCCGTGCTGGCCGGTACTGACGCCCCGCGCCGGCGGCCCGCTGCACCCGGTGGCCAGCGCGGCAGCCACTGCCATCACGACCGCGGGAAGAACCGCGGCGAACGCGGCCCGCCTGGGACGTCCCATTTTCCGATCGTTCCACCGCCGGCGCACGACCGACCACACCGAGCCCGCCGGTTTACCGAACCATGACGGCACCGGTGGAGATTCGCGACCCGCCGCCCGCGACTGGGCCCAGCCGGTGCTGCTCAGCTACAAGCCCGGTGCGGCCAAGCCGGGTCGTCCGGATGGGCAGGTGGTCCCGGTGGGGCCGGGTGTGTCCGGTGGCCGGGCCGGCCGGGCGGGGCAGGGTGGGCGCCCGGCCGGCTGATCGGCCCCGGGCCGTGGCGGTCAGCTGGCTACCCGCACGGTCACCCGGAAGGTCTGCGTCTGCGTATCGGCGCATTCCAGCTTGGTCTGGTCCGACTTGGACTGGTTCGACGTGGTCGGCGCGGTGGGCGGAGGGGGCTTGGGCGCGGACCCGCACGGGTTCCGCGACGAGGTGATGGCCGCCACGCCCGGCTTGGCCGCGACGAAATACCCGCCGGTTACCCCGAGCGCGACCATCAGATGCCCGTTCGCCCTCGGCACCATGGCGGCCGAACTGGACCTCAGGGCGGCCCACTTGGCCGTCGGCGTACCCCTGAGGAAGATGAGCACACCGGTGCCCTGCTTGATGCAGAACGACCCGCCGCTGTCGGCGGTCCTGAGGGTGAGGGTCCGGTGCGGCGGCGATGTCGGCGTGGCAGAGCCGCAGGCAGCCGCCGCGGGCGCGCCGCTCCCGGACGACCCGCTCGCCGCCGAGCCGGCGGCCTGCTGCCCGCAGGCAGCGGTCAGCGCCGACAACCCGACGACCGCGGCGCCGGCCAGAAACGAGACGCTGCGCATGCACACCTCCGAGTAACGGCGGGCGGCGACGGCGGTCAGATCGCGGTGCACCCGCGAGACTTAGACGCCCCGCACCGCAATTGGGTTCCGCTGGCCTGTGGACCGGGACCCGCAATCTGCCCTCCCTGAAGGCCGGGCGGCAACTACCATAATGAGCTTCCGTCATGCCTCCGCGACGGCAGCGGCCCACTCTGCCGTCTCCCGCCCCGTGGTGCTGCGCGGCCCGCGGCCCGGCGTCCCCGGGATCACGAAGGGAAGAATATGAGCTTCGGTACCCATGCCCGGCGATGGTCCGCCCGCGGCGCCACCGCCCTGATCCCGCTGGCGAGCGCCGGTGTCCTGCTGGCGACCGCCGGGACGCAGGCGGCCGCCACCACGGCGCAAGCGAGCATGGTGCCGGCGGCCCCCGCCGCGAATCCTCCCGTCACCAACCCCTACGCTCCGGCCTATCACCACCCCTACCGGCACGGAGCGGTGCCCACGCGGGGAGCCGCCGCCCAGATGGCGGCCTGGGCGCGGCAGCATCCGGGAGCCGCGGGCGCCTCTCGCGCCGCCGCGGCACCGTCGCCCAATAACCTCAGCTACGGCGGCGGCGTCGGCGGGATCGGCGTCACCACCGGCCGCGCCAAGGTGTACCTCGTCTTCTTCGGCTCCCAGTGGGGCAGGAAGGGCAGGAACTCGCACGGCTACGTCACGCTGTCCGGTGATCACGCGGGTGAGGCGCCCTACCTGCAGCGGATGTTCAAGGGCCTGGGCACCAACGGCGAACGGTGGTCCGGCGTGATGACCCAGTACTGCCAGGGCATCGCCGCCGGCCGCCAGTCCTGCCCGGCGACGGCCCCGCACGTGCGGTTCCCCCACGGGGGGGTGCTGGCCGGCGTGTGGGTCGACAAGAGGGTGAAGTCGCCGGCTCAGGCAACCGGTCACCGGCTCGGGCGGGAGGCGGTCGACGCGGCCGCACACTTCGGGAACACCACCGCCGCCAGCAACCGCAACGCCCAGTACGTCATCCTGTCGCCGCACGGCACGGATCCCGATCAGTACCAGGAACAGCAATTCTGCGCATGGCACGACTGGAACGGGGACGCCACTCTCAGTGGCGGCCCGGTGACCTCCTCGCACGGCCACATCGCCTTCACCAACATGCCCTACGTCACCGACGTGGGCGCCACGTGCGGGGCGCACTTCGTCCGCTCCGGTGGCGGCGGCAAGCTCGACGGCGTCTCGATCGTCGCCGGGCACGAATACGCCGAAACGCTGACCGACCAGAATCCGCCGGGCGGCTGGGTCGACTCCTCGGGCGAGGAAAACGCCGACAAGTGCGCCTGGAAGGCACCGGGCTCCACCGGTGGCGCAGCGGTCCTGCACCTGTCCACCGGCCCCTTCGCCATGCAGGGCACGTGGGCCAACGACGCCAGCAGCGGGGCCGGTGGCTGCAGGTTCACGCATTCGATCGTCAGCACGCGGTGACCGGCAGGCCTCACCGAGGGAGGACCGCCCGGCGCCACCACGCCCGGCGGTACCGGCCATCTCGCGGTGCGCCCGGGTCCGCCGCCGCCGAGGGGCATACTGGCGTGATCAGTGACCTACGGGAGGGACGATGGCGCGGCTCGGCGGAATGTACGGACCCGATGCCAGTTTCCTCGGGGTGCCGAAGGTCGACCTCGCCGAGCCCGATGCCTGGGCGGGCACGGATGTCCTGATCATCGGGGCGCCGTTCGACGGCGGCACCTCGCACCGGCCGGGTGCCCGGTTCGGCCCGCAGGCGA
>DAITAE010000195.1:0-8057 GCA_036824445.1 Streptosporangiaceae bacterium
CCGGCTGCCGGTGGAGATGGACTGGATGGCCATCTCCTCGTACGGGTCCGGGACCAAGTCATCGGGTGTCGTGCGGATCCTCAAGGACCTCGACACCGACATCAGCGGCCGCCACGTGCTGGTGGTGGAGGACATCATCGACTCGGGACTGACCCTGTCGTGGCTGATGGGGAACCTGCGGTCCCGGGAGCCGGCCTCGCTGCGGGTCTGCGTTCTGCTCCGCAAGCCCGGCGCTGCGCAGATGGGCGTCGACGTGGCCTACACCGGGTTCGAGATCGGGAACGAGTTCGTGGTCGGGTACGGGCTCGACTACGCCGAGCGCTACCGGAACCTGCCGTTCGTCGGGACCCTCGCGCCACACGTCTACGGTGGGGAGCCGGCCGATCGGCCACGAGGGGAACACGATCAGTGATAGAGAGCGTTTATGCCTGGAGAGGGCCAGACAGGGCCCTGCGTCTCCCGCACCCAACGGGGCCCGGGCGCGGTGTACCGTCAAGTATCCCTGCACCACAGCCGGGAATGATAAGGAAGCCGGGCATGGTCACTGGGACGCACGACAACCCCGCCGGGGGCCGGCGGGCCACGACGCTGGTCAGGAGGAACCCGCCCCGAGCAGGTGGGGTTGTTCGCTGATGGATCTCAAGCGCTATTTCCGCGGGCCCTTCGTAGCGGTCCTTGTGATGCTGCTGCTGTTCTTCATCGTGTTCACGTACGCCAACCGCGGCACCTCGTACACGCAGAAGCCCACGTCTTTTGTCGTGTCGCAGATCGAGGACGGCAGTGTCAAGTCGGCCATCCTCACTGACAAGAACCAGACCATCCAGATCGTCACCAAGTCCGGCGCGCACTACCAGGCGAACTGGGTCGGCAACCAGGGGCAGCAGCTGGCTACCGAGCTGCAGAAGAACGTGCCGCCGGAGGGCTACAACGTCGTGGTTCCCAGCGGTAACTCGGTGCTCGGCCTGATCATCGGCCTGCTGCCCTACGTGCTGATCATCCTGTTCTTCTTTTTCCTGCTCAACCAGATGCAGGGCGGCGGGTCGCGGGTGATGAACTTCGGCAAGTCGAAGGCCAAGCTCATCACCAAGGACACCCCGAAGACCACGTTCGCCGACGTGGCCGGGGCCGACGAGGCGATCGAGGAACTCCAGGAGATCAAGGAGTTCCTGCAGAGCCCGGGCAAGTTCCAGGCGATTGGCGCCAAGATCCCCAAGGGCGTCCTGCTCTACGGCCCGCCCGGGACCGGCAAGACCCTGCTCGCACGCGCGGTCGCCGGCGAGGCCGCCGTCCCCTTCTACTCCATCTCCGGCTCCGACTTCGTGGAGATGTTCGTCGGCGTCGGGGCCTCCCGGGTGCGCGACCTGTTCGAGCAGGCGAAGGCGAACGCGCCGGCGATCGTGTTCGTGGACGAGATCGACGCGGTCGGCCGGCACCGTGGCGCCGGGTTCGGCGGTGGCCACGACGAACGCGAGCAAACCCTCAACCAGCTCCTCGTCGAGCTCGACGGGTTCGACATCAAGGGCGGCGTCATCGTCATCGCCGCCACCAACCGCCCCGACATCCTCGACCCGGCGCTGCTGCGGCCGGGCCGGTTCGACCGCCAGATCGTGGTCGCCCAGCCCGACCTCGCGGGCCGCAAGGGCATCCTGCGGGTGCACGCCCGCGGCAAGCCCTTCGCCCCCGATGTAGACCTCGACATCATCGCACGCCGGACGGCCGGGTTCACCGGCGCCGACCTCGCCAACGTGATCAACGAGGGCGCGCTGCTCACCGCTCGGCACAACGGCACGCAGATCTCGATGGCCTCGCTGGAGGAGTCCATCGACCGGGTCATGGCCGGCCCCGAGCGCAAGAGCGTCCTGCTCTCGGAGAAGGAGCGCAAGCTCATCGCCTACCACGAGGGCGGCCACGCGCTGGTCGGCCACGCGCTGCCCAACGCCGACCCGGTTCACAAGATCACGATCATCCCGCGCGGCCGGGCGCTCGGCTACACCGCCTCCGCGCCGCAGGAGGACAAGTTCCTGGTCACCCGCTCGGAGATGATGGACCAGCTGGCCATGCTGCTCGGCGGGCGGACCGCGGAGGAGCTCGTCTTCCACGAGCCCACCACGGGCGCCGCCAACGACATCGAGAAGGCCAGCTCGATCGCGCGCGGCATGGTGACCGAGTACGGGATGAGCGAGCGGCTGGGCGCGCGCAAGTTCGGCACCGGCGACGGCGAGCCCTTCCTAGGCCGCGAGATGTCCCACACGAGGGACTACTCCGAGGAGATCGCCTCCACGATCGACGAGGAGGTCCGCCGCCTCATCGAGTCCGCGCACGACGAGGCGTGGGAGATCCTCGTCCAGTACCGGGAGGTGCTCGACGACCTGGTCCTGAACCTGATCGACAAGGAGACCCTGAGCCGGGAGGAGGTCCTGCGGATCTTCGCCCCGATCAAGATCCGGCCCTCCCGCGGCTCCTACACCGGCTACGGCAAGCGGCTGCCCTCCGACCGGCCGCCGGTGCTCACGCCCAAGGAGCTGGCGCTGACGGCCGCCGCGGACGCCAAGGACCTGGCGGCGCCCGGCAACGGGCAGTCCGGTGCGCCCGGCGCTCACGGCAGCCCCACCGCGGGCCTGCCCGCGCTGGGCGGCGGCGAAGACGAAGGCGGCGGCGAGTCCCGTTGACCGAGCCCATCGACACCGGGCGTATCGAGCGTGCGGTGCGTGAGATCTTGTTCGCCATCGGGGAGGACCCGGGCCGGGACGGGCTCGCCGAGACCCCGGCCAGGGTGGCACGCGCCTACGCCGAGCAGTTCTCCGGTCTCTCACAGCGTCCCGAGGATGTGCTGACGACGGTCTTCGACGCCGATCACGACGAGCTGATCCTGGTCCGCGACATCGAGCTCTACAGCACATGCGAGCACCATCTCGTGCCGTTCTTCGGCTTCGCGCACGTCGGTTACATCCCGAACGAGAAGGGCCAGATCACGGGCTTGTCCAAACTGGCCAGGCTGGTGGATGTCTACGCGCACAGGCCGCAGGTCCAGGAACGCATGACCAGCCAGATCGCCGACGCCCTCATGGAGGTGCTCGAGCCGCGCGGCGCCCTGGTCGTGATCGAGGCCGAGCACCTGTGCATGTCGATGCGCGGCGTGCGCAAGCCGGGCGCGAAGACCGTGACGTCGGCGGTCCGTGGCATCATGCGGGACAGCGACCGCACCCGGGCCGAGGCCATGAGCCTGCTGCTGCGCCGCACCTGAGACCCTGCCGGTGCTGTTGCCGGGCCTCTGGGGGCATGTGCTGCTCATCACCCGGGCATTGCCCGGAGCCCCGTCCGTAACGCCCTGGCATGGGCCGGGTAATAGTTCACGCGGGAAAGGCGCGACCGGCGCAGCCGGGGGTACCCCCTATTGCGGAGATCGCCCGCGCGGGGACCGGCGGGACTACGCTGATCCCCCGTGATGCCGGGCCTGAAGCACATGCCGCAGACCAACGAGCCCAGCGCCCCGCCCCCCGCCCCACCGGCCGAGGGTGACAAGGGCGGCCATACGCGGGCGCACGCCAGGCGTGCGCCCGACCGCCGGCATCAGCGCCGCTGGGTGCCGATCACCATGGGATGGCTCTGCCTGCTGATCGGGCTCACCGACATCATCGGGGTCGCGATCCCGGGCCTGCACCTGCACCACCGGCTGCACCGCCTCACGGTCTTCATGCCCGGCACCGTGACGAACCTCGCCAGTACCGCAACGGTGATCATCGGGCTGCTGCTGCTGATGCTGTCCCACGGGCTCCGGCGCCGCAAACGCCGCGCCTGGCAGGCGGTCACCGTGCTGCTCGCGTTCAGCGTCCTCATCCACGTGGTGCACGCCCCCTACCTGGTTCAGGGCGCCGCCGCCGCGGCCGTTCTGGCCGTGCTGCTGTACTACCGGGACGAGTTCTACGCGGTGGGCGACCCGCGGACCCGGTGGCGAGCGGTCGGGGTCTTCGCCGGCCTGGTCGTCGCGGACGTGGCCATCGGCCTGACCTACATCCTGCTCGCCCGGCACCTGGCGCTGGGTTATTCGATCTGGCAGCGGACCGAGCACGTGATCTACGGCCTGGTGGGCGTCTCCGGCCCGATCCGGTTCGTGCCCGATGCCCGCGCCGACCTGTTCAACCTGCTGACCAGCACCCTGGGCGTGTTCACCCTGGTGGTGACGGCGTATCTGTTCCTGCGTCCCGCCGAGCCGAGGGGCAGGCTCGGCGAACGCGACTCCCTTCAGATCAGGGACCTGCTGACCCGGTACGGCGACCGCGATTCACTGGGCTACTTCGCGCTCCGCCACGACAAGAGCGTGATCTGGTCACCCAGCGGCAAATCCTGCATCGGGTACCGGGTCGTGTCCGGGGTGATGCTCGCCAGCGGCGACCCGATCGGGGACCCGGAGGCGTGGCCGGGTGCGATACACGCGTTCCTCGACGAGGCGGCGCGCCACGCCTGGGTGCCCGCCGTCATGGGGTGCGGGGAGCTGGGAGCGGAGATCTGGTGCCGCGAGGGTGATCTCACCGCCCTGGAGCTTGGCGACGAGGCCATCGTGGAGGTGGCCGGCTTCACGATGCAGGGCCGGGCGATGCGCAACGTCCGCCAGATGGTGGCGCGGGTGTCCCGCCAGGGATATACCGCGGATGTCCGGCGGGTGGCGGACATCGGCCGGGACGAGATCGACCGCATCGTGAACCGGGCCGGCACCTGGCGCGGCAGCCCGACCGAGCGCGGGTTCTCGATGGCGCTCGGCAGGGTCGGCGACGCCGAGGACGGCCGGTGCGTCGTCGCCACCGCGACCGAGAACGGGGTCCTCCGTGCCCTGCTGCACTTTGTCCCCTGGGGATCCGACGGGCTGTCGCTCGACCTCATGCGCAGGGACCGCAGCGCTCAGCCGGGCGTGAACGACTTCCTGATCGTCGAGGCCATCAGGGCGGCCCACGCGCTGGGGGTCAAGCGCATCTCGCTCAACTTCGCCGTCTTCCGGGCCGCCCTGGAACGGGGCGAGCGGATCGGGGCGGGCCCGGTGCTGCGCGTCTGGCGCCGCTTTCTCGTCTTCATCTCGCGGTGGTTCCAGATCGAGTCGCTGTACAAGTTCAGCGCCAAGTTCTGCCCGGTCTGGGTGCCGCGTTTCTTCGTCTTCCCCGGAACCAGGGATGCGGTGCGGGTCGGCGTGGCCGCGCTGGAAGCCGAGGCGTTCCTGGTCTGGCCCCGGCTGGAACTGCGGCGGTTTGCTCACAGGCTGCGGCTGCCCGGCGCGCGGCGCCGCCTCCGGCGCCGACCGCGGGCCCGCGCCGCCACCCGCATAAAGTGACGCTCATGGCGAGCGACGCAGCGGCGGAAACCGGCCGGGGAACGGGCCCGGTCGGCCTGGAGGAGCGTTCCCCGGGTGGCCCGGCCCTCCCGGGGCTGCCGGGCGTGTCCCGGTGCCTGGTGATGGGGGTGGTGAACGTCACCCCCGACTCGTTCTCGGACGGGGGCTCCTGGTTCGGTGCCGACGCCGCGATCGCCCGTGGCATGGAGCTGGCGGCGCAGGGGGCGGACATCGTCGACGTGGGCGGGGAGTCCACCAGGCCGGGGGCGCAGCGGGTGCCGGCCGAAGAAGAGCTGCGGCGGGTCGCGCCGGTCATCAGCGGGCTCGCCGGCGCCGGCGTTCCGGTCAGCGTGGACACCATGCGGGCCGAGGTGGCGCAGGCCGCGCTCGAGGTGGGCGCCCGGCTGGTCAACGACGTCAGCGGCGGGCTGGCCGACCCCGCGATGCCCCGCCTGGTCGCCCAGGCCCGGGTTCCCTACGTGGTCATGCACTGGCGCGGGCACAGCCACCAGATGCAGGATCGCGCCGTGTACGGCGACGTGGTCCGCGAGGTCCGCGACGAGCTGCACCGCCGGGTCGATGCGGTTGTGGCGGCGGGAGTCGACCCGGCGCTGATCATCCTCGATCCGGGCCTGGGCTTCGCCAAGCTGGCCGAGCACAACTGGGCGCTGCTGACCCACCTCGCGGAGATTTCCCGCCTCGGCGGCTGGCCCGGCTTCCCGGTCATCGTCGGTGCCTCGCGCAAGCGGTTTCTCGGCCAGCTGCTCGCCACCCCCGACGGCTCCGCGCGCCCGTTCCCCGGCTGCGACGATGCGACGATCGCGGTCACCGCCCTCGCCGCGGCGGCCGGGGCGTGGTGCGTCCGGGTCCATGAGGTGCGGGCCAACGCCGACGCGGTACGGGTCGGGCAGGCCTGGCGGGAGGCCGCCGGGCGGGCAGCGGAGACCGGGGAGGCCGAGGAGGCCGGGGCTGTGGGGGGGGCGGAGGAGGCCGGGGCTGTGGGGGAGGCCGGGGAGGCCGGGACACCGGGGGAGGCCCGATGAGCCTGGACCGGATCTCGCTGGAAGGGCTGCGCGTCTTCGCGCGGCATGGCGTCCGCGAGCACGAGCGGCAGGACGGCCAGGAATTCATCATCGACGCCGTTCTGCGGCTGGATACCCGGGCGGCGGCCGCTGATGACGATCTTTCCCTTACGGTCGACTATGGCGCCATCGCCGACCGGCTGGTGCGGCTGGCCGGCGGGCCGCCGGTACGGCTGATCGAGACGCTGGCGCAGCGGCTGGCGGACGGCTGCCTGTCGGAACCGGGTGTCGAGGAGGTAGAGATCACTGTCCACAAGCCCCATGCCCCCCTGTCCCACCGGTTCAGCGACGTGGCGGTCGCGATCCGGCGGACACGCACATGAGCGGTGACGGGACAAGCGGGCTGGTGTCCGCCGCCCGGCCCGCCTGGTCCGCCGGGGGAACCCGGGTCACCATCGCGCTCGGCAGCAACCTCGGCAACCGGCTCGAGAACCTGCAAGGCGGCCTCGATGCGCTCTTCGACGCCCCGGGGCTCGACCTGGTCGCGGTATCGCCCGTCTACCAGACCGCACCGGTTGGCGGCCCGCGGCAGCCCGACTACCTGAACGCCGTGCTGATCGCGACGACGACGCTGCCCGCCCACGCGGTCCTGGAGCGGTGCCACGGGGTGGAGGCCGTCTACGGGCGGGTCAGGGACGAGGTCTGGGGTCCGCGCACGCTGGACCTGGACATCATCGTCTACGGTGACGTGGTGAGCGACGATCCGGAGCTGACCCTGCCGCATCCCCGCGCGCACGAGCGCGCCTTCGTCCTCGCGCCCTGGCTTGACATCGACTCGGACGCTGAGGTCCCGGGCTGGGGCCGGGTGTCGGATCTGCTGGCCAAGGTCGACCACGCCGACGTGCGGCGGCTGGACGACGCCGTGCTGCACTCGCCCGGATGACGGCCACGGCGAGGTGTCTTCACCCGGCGGTGCGCGGATGACCCCTACCCGGGTGTGGACGCTCGTCATCATCGCCGCAGTCTGCGCGATCATCTCCTGGCTCCTGCTGCGGCAGGTGTATTCGGTGCTTCCGGCCCTGCCGTGGACAGGGGTTCCCGCGCTGCTGCTGCTCGCGGCCGGCGAGGCGTGGAGCGGCCGGAGCCTGCGGGGCCGCCTGCGCGGCCGCGGCAGGCCGGTGCACCCGATCGCGGTGGCCCGGATGGCTGCCCTCGCCAAGGCCACGTCGCTGGCGGCCGCCTGCGTCGGCGGCTTCGCCGCCGGGTTCCTGCTGTACGTGGCGCCGTCGCTGGACAAGGCGGCCTATCGCGCGGACGCCTACGCGTCCGCGGGCACGTTCGTGTCCGCCGTCGTCCTCATCCTGGCCGCCCTCTACCTGGAGAACGGCTGCCGTGTCCCCACCCAGAAAGACGGCCCCGGCCTACCGCCGGACGCCCCGGGCCCGTCCCGCTAGCCCGGTTCACCTGTCCATGTCGCCCACGACGAAGAACATCGAGCCGAGGATGGCCGGCAGGTCGGCGACCCGGCTGGCCGGTAGCAGCTCCGAAAGCACCTGGACGTTGCTGAACGATGCCGAACGCAGCTTCAGCCGCCAGGGCGCCTTGCCGCCGCGGGAGACGAGGTAGTACCCGTTGATCCCGAGCGGGTTCTCCGTCCACGCGTACGCGTGGCCCTCGGGCACCTTGAAGACCTTGGGCAGGCGGGCGCTGAGCGG
>DAITAE010000702.1:0-2254 GCA_036824445.1 Streptosporangiaceae bacterium
CGTCTAGGCCCGCGTTCATGCGGCGCGGTGGAGGGCGAACCGGTCAGGGCCGACCCGGGGTGTCACCAGTCAGAGGGGCGCGGCGGTAGGCGGAGCGGCACCGACTGCGGCCTGGCATCGGGGCGGGCAGGAGCGGGTAGTGGTCAGTGCGCTTCGCCGCGGAGCGCGGCCAGCAGCCCTTCGAAGTCCTCCCCGCACGGACCGCAGGCGTGCAGGTGCACGGCGATGCCCGGATACCGCTCGTCCGCCGCTTCACCGGAGGCCACCAACTCGGCGTAGACGTGCAGCATCTCCATCGCCTGGTCGCAGCCCACATCACGTGGGTCAGTCCGCAAGAAACGGTCCAGCGCCGACCAGCCGTTCATGAGCCCCTCGGAAAGTCATCGGGCAGATACCCGTTAGCGGCAAGAGCCGCCCGCAGCTTACGCCGGGCGTCGAACAGCATTTTATAGATCGCGTTGCGGCTGGAGCCGAGGTGTATGACCAGGGTGTCCAGGGGGACATCGTTGAGCACGATCGCGACGAAGATCTCGCGCTGGCGCGGGGTGAGCTCGGTGTCCACGGCCCGGCGCAGCGCGGCAAAAAGATCCCCCCACTCGGCCTGCTGCGCGGGGTCGAAGCCGAACCGGGCCGGCAGCCGCTCCCACTGTTCGGCGCCCAGCGGCACAGCCGGGTGCCGCCAGAAATGCCGCCCGATCTTGGCCGACACCTCGAAGATGACGAACTTGTACGCCCAGGTCGTGAAGCGGCTCTCGCCCCGGAACTGCCCGACCTTGCCGGTGATCGCCAGCAGCGCGTCGGCGGCCGCCTGGTAGGCCAGATCGTCAAGTTCCGGTCCGGTGATCGCCAGCCGCGGGCCGCGCCGGGCCACCTCCCGCCGCGCGATGGGCAGCAGCAGTTCATGCAGCCGTGCCAGCGCCGCCTCCCGCGCAGCGCCCGGCTCGGCGAGCTCCCGGAGCCACCGGGCGGACTCGGCATCCAGCTGAGACCCGGAGACGGCCGCTTCGGGCACCGTGTCATTCCCCGGCACCGTCACGATGCTACCCAGTTCTGCAACCGGCAACGCGCGCAGGGTCGTCAGGGCTTTGTGACACCACTCCCGCCGCTCGTCCCCAATGACGCCACCGGTTTGATCCGCTACCTGCGCGAACACGCACCTGCCAGTCAACCGCGTGAGCGGCGCCAGTCGGCTGGCCGACGAGCGGCCCAGGCCAAGCTCTCACCCGTGCGCCCGCTGGGCGTAAGACCCCCGGCCGCCGTGGACGCCAACAGGGGTAAGGGAACAACGCTGCGGCGGTTCGCCGCCGGGCCGGTCCGGCCGGGGACAAAGCAAGGGCGGGGGAAAGCCAGCTCGCCGTGGCTGCTGCTGCCGACGGTCACCATCGCGCCGGCGAAAGGTACAGACGATGGCGATTCCGATTCCGTGTGAGGGCCGCCGGCCCCTGGATGCCGGGCACCGGATTGAGGCTGGCTGATGAGCCTGCCCGCCCGCCAGGAGCGGGTCCTCGGCCGGATCGAGCATTCGCTGCATGCCAGCGAGCCTGACCTGACGTCGATGTTCGCGATATTCGCCAAGTTGACCAGGGACGAGGACATGCCCCGGCTTGAGGCACTCGACGCGTGGTCGCGGCCGTTTTGGGGATGGCGCCAGCGGCTGACGCGACCAAGGCGGGAGGGACGGGCGGCCAGTAGCGCTGGGTCGGCAAACGTGCCCGGCGCCAGGATGCGCGCGATCCTGCTGGTCCCGATCATGCTGGCGGCGCTGGCATCTGCCTTCTTCCTCGGTCTCGGCGGGCGCGGCGTGAGCGGTTGCGGGCCGGCGGCCCGGCCGTAGCACTCCGAACCTGCGCCGGGCCGGCCCAGGGCCTGCCTGCCGGTACCGCAGCCATTGGCGTACCAACGACTGCCACATGGATAACTCCAACGCCAGCCAGGAGACCGGACCGCGAGGGATGCCGTGGGCTGGCCGAGCCATGGACAGCAATCCCGCACGCTGATCCAGCCGCCATGGTAAGACCGGCGCCCGCCGCGACGCTAATGGTGCGTGACAGCTTGGCTGACGTCCAGGCATGCCGCGGTGCCGGAGGTTCTGGGAGAGGGGGAAGCAGATGGCTGTTTCGCGCACCCCAGCACCGGCGGATGACGGGCCGGCAGCGCCCGCCGTGGACCGGGCCACCGGTGGGCCACCGTATCCACCGGTGGCCATCCCATTCACCGATCGGGCGTTGTGGGTACGGGTTATCAGGCACGCCCG
>DAITAE010000196.1:0-8048 GCA_036824445.1 Streptosporangiaceae bacterium
GCCGGTGCCTTCGCGGGCCCGGCCCAGGCTCACCCCGGCGAGGTCGGCCCGGCTCTCCACCTGGCCGATCCGGCGGGCCCCAGGCTGCCGCGGGTCGGCGTCGTAGAGGCCGTCCACGTCGGAGAGCAGGATCAGCGCACCGGCCCGGATCACGTGCGCGACGAGCGCCGCGAGCCGGTCGTTGTCGCCGAACCGGATCTCGTCGGTGGCGACCGTGTCGTTCTCGTTGACCACCGGCAGGATGCCCAGTTCGAGCAGGCGGCTGAGGGTGCGCTGGGCGTTGCGATAGTGCGCGCGCCGCATCAGGTCATCGGCCGTCAGCAGGATCTGGCCGGCCTGCACGCCTTGCGCGGCGAAGGCGGCGGAGTAGCGGGCCATCAAGAGCCCCTGCCCGACACTGGCGGCCGCCTGCTGGGTGGCCAGGTCACGGGGGCGGCGGGACAGCCCGAGCGGCGTGAGCCCGGAAGCGATCGCACCCGAGGAGACCAGCACCGCCTGGCCGCCGGCCCGAACCCGCCCCACCAGCACCGCCACCAGTTCGGCGATGCGCCGGTCGTCGATCGCGCCGTCGGCGGACGTGAGCGACGACGACCCGACCTTGACCACCACGCGGCCGGCCGCGGCGATATCCGGCCGCTTGCCGGTCATCGCGAAGCCCCGGCGTGCCATCGGTGCCGGGCGGCGCAGGCCGGGGGCACCCGCGACGTCATGGGGAGAGCCTCCGGTCGGTGCCGCGCGGCCCGAACCCGTGCTGCGACCCGGCCGGGATGTCGGGGTCCCAGTCGAACACGACCGCGTCCGGCCCGTCCCCGATCACGACCTCGGCGCCGGCCGTGGCACCGGCCTCGGCGAGTGCCTCCTCCACGCCGATCCTGGCCAGCCGGTCCGCGAGATAACCGACGGCCTCGTCGTTGCCGAAATCGGTCTGCAGGACCCAGCGGCGCGGCTTCTCGCCCCGGACGACGAAGGAGTTGCCGCCCTCCCGGACGATCTCGAACTCGGGCCCGCCGACCGGGGCGGGCCGGATCACCTGCCGGGTGGGCTCGGGCGGCGGGGACGCCGCCCGAGCCGCCGCCACGATCCCGCCCACCGCGTACGCGAGCTCACGCAGTCCCTCATGGGTGGCCGCCGAGACCTGGCAGACGGTCAGGCCCCGGCCGGCGAGGACCCCAGCGGCGCGTTCCGCGACCTCCCGCGCGGCGGGCACGTCGATCTTGTTGAGCGCCACGACCCGCGGCCGGTCGGTCAGGTCGGCGCCCGTGGCGGCCTCATAGGCGGCGAGTTCTGACTCGATCACATCCAGGTCGGCGACCGGCTCGCGGCCCGGCTCCCCGGCGGGCCCGGCGGCGCAGTCCAGCACGTGCACCAGGACCGAACAGCGCTCTACATGCCGCAGGAAGTCCAGGCCGAGGCCCCTGCCCCGGCTGGCTCCCGGGATGAGGCCCGGCACGTCCGCGGCCACGAACTGGGTCTGGCCGGCCTCGACCACGCCCAAATGCGGGGTGAGCGTGGTGAACGGGTAGTCGCCGATCTTGGGCCGGGCCGCCGACATGGCCGCGATCAGCGACGACTTGCCCGCGTTGGGGTAGCCGATCAGGCCGGCGTCGGCCACGGTCTTCAGCTCGAGCACGAGCGAGCGCTCGATCCCTGGTTCGCCGCGCAGGGCGAATCCCGGCGCCTTGCGCCGCGGTGAGGCGAGCGCGGCGTTGCCGAGCCCACCCCGTCCGCCCTGGGCCGCGACAAACCGGGTACCGGCCCCGACGAGATCGGCGAGCACTTCACCGTCCCCGGTCTTCACGACGGTACCGTCGGGGACCCGGACGACCAGGTCGGCCCCTTCGGCACCGTTGCGGTTCGAGCCCGATCCCTGCTTGCCGTTGCCTGCCCGGCGCACCGGCCGCCGGTGGAGGTCGAGCAGGGTGGCGGTGCCCGGGTCCACCTCCAGGATCACATCACCGCCACGGCCGCCGTTTCCGCCGTCCGGGCCGCCGAGTGGCTTGAACTTCTCCCGCCGCACGGAGGCGCAGCCGTGCCCGCCATCGCCCGCCTTCACGCGCAAGGCGACCTGGTCGGCGAACTCGGCCACTGCTTCCTTCCTTCCGGGCGGCGGGGCACGTCACGGGGCCGGCCGGCTGGCGCCCAGACGCGTCAGGGGCGGACCGGCTGCCGGTCCGCCCCTGACGTTGAGCCTGGATGCGACGCTATTTGGCCGGCACCTCGGCCGCCGGTTCGGCGACGATGCTCACGGCCCGCCGGCCACGTACGCTACCGAACGTCACCACCCCACCGACGAGTGCGAACAGGGTGTCGTCCCCGCCGCGACCCACTCCGGGGCCGGGGTGGAAGTGGGTGCCGCGCTGGCGGATAAGGATCTCGCCGGCGTTGACCCGCTGGCCACCGAACCGCTTCACGCCCAGCCGCTGTGCCGCGGAGTCGCGCCCGTTGCGGCTGGACGAAGCGCCCTTCTTGTGTGCCATCGTCAGCTCTTCTTCCCGGCCGTTGTCCCGGCCTTCGGTGCGGCCTTGCTCCCGGCCGCGGTGGTCTTGCCGGCGTCGGCCTTCGGCGGGCTGGTCTTCCCGGCGCCAGTCTTCCCGGCGCTGGCCTTCGCGGGGGCGGCCTTAGCGGGGGCGGCTTTCGCGGTGCTGGCCTTCGCCGTGCTCGCCTTGGCCGTGCCGCTCTTCCCGGTCGAGATACCAGTGATCTTCACCTGGGTGTACCGCTGGCGGTGGCCCAGCCGGCGCCGGTATCCGGTCTTGTTCCGGTAGTGAATCATGTTGATCTTGGGACCGGCGATGGCTCCCATGATCTCGGCGGTGACCTGGTAGCGGCCCAGCTCGGCGGGGTCGCTGATGACCTTGCCGTCATCGACGACGAGTACGGCGGGCAGCGTCACGCTGGAGCCGACCTCGCCGGCGAGCGTGTCGACGGTGAGGACGTCATCCACCGCCGCCTTCTCCTGCCTGCCACCGCAGCGCACGATCGCGTACACCGAGAACTCTCTCTCTGCCTTGTGTGGGCTCTCCTTGGTGCGGGCCCCGCACCGATCCGCGCCGGTCCGCATGCCGGACCAGAACGATACGAGGGGGCCGCCTGCCTTAGCACACGGCTGGCCAAGGGCCCCCCACCCCGGATCCATCCTGTGCGCAAGATTATCAGACGCTGCGCCGGCCTCAGCCCGCTGCGGGTTCGGCGGGCGGCCCGCCGAGAACCGGGATGCCGGTCGCCTCGCCATCCGGGACGTAGGCGGTCGACCCGGGCACGCTTGGTGCCGGATCGGCCGACAGCTGGCTCTCTGGCGTCGGGCTACCTGGCGACTGGCTCTCTGGCGTCGGGCTCTCCGGCGTCTGGCCGAAGGGCTCGGGAGGACCCTGCTCGCGAGTGGCGGCCCGGCGCCGGCGGCGCCCGCCGGACGGCCGCGCCGTCCCCGCATCGTCCGCACCGGCGCCATCAGCCCCGGCACCGTCGGCGGCGGCACTGGCGGCAGCGGCACCATCGGCAGCGGTCCCGCCGTCAGGCCCCAGTCCCCCGGTTCCAGCCTCGTCGGTCCCCGCCTCGTCCGAGGCCGCGCCGCTCTTGCTCTCATCGCCGTCGGCGCGCGCGGCCGCCGGCTCCGGTGTGCTGCGGCCGGACTCCTTGCCGTTCTTGCCGGTCTTGGACTGGCGGCCCTCCTTCGCCGCCCGGCCATCGCCCCGGCCGCGGCCGCCGCTGGGGCGGTCGACGAGGTCGAGCGAAACGATCACACCACGACCGTTGCAGCATTCGCACGGCTCGGAGAAGGCCTCGAGCAGGCCAGAGCCGACCCGCTTGCGGGTCATCTGCACCAGGCCGAGCGAGGTCACCTCGGCAACCTGGTGTTTGGTCCGGTCCCTGGCCAGGCATTCGAGCAGCCGACGCAGCACCAGCTCCCGGTTGCTCTCCAGCACCATGTCGATGAAGTCGATCACGATGATCCCGCCGACGTCGCGCAACCTCAGCTGCCGCACGATCTCCTCGGCGGCCTCCAGGTTGTTGCGGGTGACGGTCTCCTCCAGATTGCCGCCCTGGCCGGTGAACTTCCCGGTGTTGACGTCGATGACGGTCATGGCCTCGGTGGTGTCGATCACCAGCGAGCCGCCGCTGGGGAGCCACACCTTGCGGTCGAGTGCCTTGGTGAGCTGCTCGTCGACCCGGTAGTGGGTGAACGCGTCCTCGGCCCCCTGCCAGTGCTCGAGCCGGTCCGCCAGGTGCGGCGCGACGTAGCGGACGTACTCGTCCACGAGGTCCCACCCGTCATCGCCGGAGACCACGAGCTTGCTGAAGTCCTCGTTGAAAATGTCCCTGACCACCCGGATGGTGAGGTCGGGCTCGCTGTAGAGCAGCTCGGGCGCGTTCGCCGACTTCGCCTTGCTCTCGATGCTCTCCCACTGCGCCGACAGGCGCGAGACGTCGTGGGCGAGTTCCTCCTCGGACGCGCCCTCGGCCGCGGTGCGCACGATGACCCCCGCGCCCTCGGGCATGACCTGCTTGAGGATCTGCTTGAGCCGTGTCCGCTCCTTGTCGGGCAGCTTGCGGCTGATCCCCATCATGGAGCCGCCGGGCACGTACACCAGGTAGCGACCGGGCAGGCTCACCTGGCTGGTCAGCCGGGCACCCTTGTGGCCAACCGGATCCTTCGTGACCTGGACCAGCACGGACTGGCCGGACTTGAGCGCGGACTCGATCCGCTTGGACTCGCCCTCCAGGCCGCTGGCGTCGAAATTCACCTCACCCGCATACAGAACGGCGTTGCGCCCCTTGCCGATATCAACGAAGGCGGCCTCCATGGAGGGCAGCACGTTCTGCACCTTGCCGAGGTACACGTTGCCGACGAACGACTGGTGGCTGGCCTTGTCCACGTAGTGCTCGACGAGCACGCCATCTTCGAGCACCCCGATCTGGGTGCGTTCGCCACGCTGCCGGACGACCATGACCCGGTCCACCGCCTCGCGCCGGGCCAGGAACTCCGACTCGGTGATGACCGGCGGGCGGCGCCGGCCCGAGTCACGGCCCTCCCGGCGGCGCTGGCGCTTGGCCTCCAGCCTCGTCGATCCCCGGACCGGCTTGACCTCCCCGGCCGGCTCGTCGGCGGAGCGGCCGGTCCGCCGCACCGGTGTGGCGGCATCCGGCGACTCATCCGGTCCCGCCTGCTCGCCGTCCGGCGAGGTGCTGCGCCGTCGGCGGCGGCGCCGGCGGCGCGTGGTGTCCTCGTCCCCCGCCGGGGCCTCGTCGGCTTCCGCGGTACCCGCGTCGTCCGCTTTGGCCGTCCGGTCGCGGTCGTCGTCGCCGGCATCATGCCCGTTGACGGTGTCCACCTGCCCGTCGGTGGCCGCCTCGGTGTCGGCGCCGTGGCCCCGCGAACGGCCACCCCGGCGGCGCCGGCGGCGACCCTGGCCGTCCGCCTCGCCGTTCTCGGGCTCCGGCGGCTGCTGGCCAGCGGAGGGCTCGCCGCCGCCCGCGGCTCCCGCCGCCTTTCGGCGATGGCCACCGGCATCTCCCGTCTCCTCCGCCTTGGGAGGCGGCTGGAAGATCGCCTGGGGCGGCTGGAAGGTCGCGGCCGGGACGGTTGGCCGCTCGGCGGTCGGCCCGCTTGCTCCCGCGGGCACGGCACCGGCCGCGGCAGGTGACCCCGTGGCCGGGTCGGCGAAGCGGACGGTCGCCGGGCCGCCCGCGTCCGCGCCTGGGGGTGCGGCAGCCGACTGGGACGCTGTGCCCGCAGACGCTGCCCCCGCGGGCTGTGATCCGCCGGGCGCCGCGTCCGGTGCGGTGACGGCGCCCTCGGCGGAGGCGTCTGTGTCAGGCGCGGCGGCGCTGGGCCGGCGGCGGGCTCCCCGCCGGCGGCCCTTGGCGGGTGAGGGCTGGTCATCGCCGGCCTGCCCTGCCGGTGGCGGGCTCCCGGCCGGCGCGGGACCAGCCGGCGCGCGGCCGGCTGGCGTGTCTATCTCTGGCGAGCGAGCGCCACTGCGCTCCTCACCGCTGGGCTCTGTATCGTTCAGCTCGGTCTCGAGCATCCGGGTGATCTCCCGTCAGGCTCCCGGGCGCCGAGGACAGCATAGGGTCCTCGGCTCCGCGCAGGAGCTGGTCGAACGCGCCTGACGAGAGCGCGCCGGCCGTCCGGGCCGGCTCCGCTCCGAGGCGCGTTGTGTCTACTTGGTCGTGTGCCCCGCCCAGGCCATGCGGCGGTATCGCCGCCCCAGACGGCTGCCGAAGATCGCCCGGCACGTCAGATCCGGGGGCTTCGGCAGGGGCACTGGCGGCCTCCATGCCGAGCGGCCCTTGCGCCAGCCGCGTCACCAGCGCTGGTGACGACGGGGCGAGATCGGCCACTTGGCGGAGTGCAGCCAGGATATCGTCAGGCCGTACGGCAGGCATTACATGCCGAACAACCATTCGAAGTATGGCATTCCCAGTGGCCTGCGTATCAGCAGCGCACTGGTCGATCTCCATCGTGATCACGGCGGCCCGGGCATCCACCCGCCTGCTTCCCTTGGCGGTGAGACGTTCGACCTCCAGGCTGTGGCTGGCAAGGAAAGCGCCGACAGCGTGGCGCGCGTCCTCCGGCCGAACCCCGGGAAGGACAGCCTGCCAGCGCGACGCCTCCAACTGGAGGTCGGCGAGGGACGCCAGGCCCTCGATCACGTCGATCACATCTATCCCGTCCGGCAGGGCCGCATCGAGCCGGTCCCGTACGTCGGAAGCGGCGCGCGCCTCGGTGAGGCCGATTTCCAAGTACTCGGCCTCACTCGCTGTCCCGGTGGGGGCAGCGCCAGCGTAAGAGATCTTCGGGTGCGGCGTGAAACCGGCGGAATATGCGACGGGCAATCCGGCCCGCCGAACCCCGCGTTCAACAGCGCGTGCGATGTCCCTGTGGCTGGCG
This sequence comes from Streptosporangiaceae bacterium, assembly GCA_036824445.1. GTDB lineage: Bacteria > Actinomycetota > Actinomycetes > Streptosporangiales > Streptosporangiaceae > UBA9676. The sequence goes on from DAITAE010000196.1 coordinate 6,893, forward strand.
AAACGCATCCTGCCTCTCTTAGCGTACCGGACGACCAGGCGCACAGCGATGGGAAGCACACGCGCCGGGTCGGGGGAATGGGGCGTGGGACGGCCGTGCGGGCTGCGCATCAGCCGCCCCCCGCTCCGGCCCGTGCGGCCGATCCGGTCCCGGAGGGGACCACCGTCAGTGGCAGGAGTTCCACCCCCGTCGGCCCGGTCTGGATCTCGGTGCCCATGGCAGGGCAGACGCCGCAGTCGTAACACGGCGTCCACCGGCAGTCCTCCACCTCGGCGCCCCCCGCCGGATCCACCGCGTCCTGCCAGTCCTGCCAGAGCCAGTCGCGGTCGAGCCCGGCATCGAGATGGTCCCAGGGCAGCACCTCGCTGTACTCCCGCTCGCGCGTGGTGTACCAGTCCAGGTCAACGGGCTGGTCCGCGAGCGCCTCCGCCGCGGCGCGCTGCCAGCGCTCGAAGGAGAAGTGCTCGGTCCACCCGTCGAACCGTGCTCCGTCCCGCCAGGCCGCCCAGATCACCGCGGCGACCCGGCGATCGCCGCGTGAGAGCAGCCCCTCGATGATCGATGGTTTGCCGTCGTGATACCGGTAGCCGACCGCCCGGCCATAGCCGGGGGCGGAGCGCAGCGCGCCGCCGAGAGCCCGCAGCCTCGTGTCCACCGTCTCGTGGTCGCACTGGGCGGCCCACTGGAAGGGGGTATGGGGTTTGGGCACGAAGCCGCCGATCGACACCGTGCACCGGATGTCGCGGCGACCGGTCGCCTCCCGGCCCGCCTTGATCACCCGGCGGGCGACGTCCGCGATGGCCAGCACGTCCTCGTCGGTCTCGGTGGGCAGGCCGCACATGAAGTACAGCTTCACCTGGCGCCACCCGCTGCTGTAGGCAGTGGTGACGGTACGGATCAGGTCCTCCTCGGTGACCATCTTGTTGATCACCTTGCGCATCCGCTCCGTGCCGCCCTCGGGGGCGAAGGTGAGCCCGGAGCGGCGGCCGTTCCGGCTCAGCTCGTCGGCCAGGGTGACGTTGAAGGCGTCCACCCGGGTGGACGGCAGGGACAGCCCGGTGCTGGTGTTCTCGTAGCGGTCCGCCAGGCCGGTCGCGATCTCGTTGATCTCGCTGTGGTCGGCGCTGGACAGCGACAGCAGGCCGACCTCGCCGAA
>DAITAE010000703.1:0-2247 GCA_036824445.1 Streptosporangiaceae bacterium
GGCGATCCCGCCTGATGCCGAGCGGCAGTTCGCCGCCCGCATGGGCGCCACCACCGTCGAGATCGCGTCCAGCCACGTCCCGATGGTCTCCCACCCCGGTGACGTGGCACAGCTCATCGAGACGGCCGCCGAAGCCGTGCCGGCCACGAGCTAGACCGGCTCACCGCTCACGGCATGACAAGTTCCTCAATCTGAAGGACGAGAAATGAGCGAGCAGCGAGACCTCGAGGGTGTCGGTGCCCTGGTTACCGGGGCCACCTCGGGCATCGGCAGGGCAGCAGCCGAAGAGCTCGGCCGGCATGGCGCCGAGCTCGTCGTGCATGGGCGCGATGCCGCCCGCGGCCCTGCGGTGGTCGACACGATCACCGCGGAGGGCGGCAAGGCCCGCTTCGTGGCGGCCGACCTCACCGACCCGGTACAGGTGGACCAGCTCGTCGACCAGGCGGGCGCGGTCGACGTGCTGGTCAACAACGCCGGGTTCTCCTGGTTCGGGCCGACCGCGGACTGGACGTGGCGACCTTCGACCAGCTCTTCGCCGCCAACGTCCGGGCGTGGTACTTCCTGGTCGCTGCGCTGGCCCCGAAGATGGCCGCCCGGAGGAGCGGCAGCATCGTCAACATCGGGAGCATGGCCGGCCAGATCGGCCTGGCCGGCGGCGCTGCCTACAGCGCGACCAAGGCGACCCTGGCGGCGATGACCCGTTCCTGGGCGGCCGAGTTCAGTCCCTCAGGTATCCGGTCAATGCCATCGCTGCCGGGCCGGTCCTGACCAACGGAGCCTCCCCCGCCCGCATCGAGGCACTCGGCGTCACGACTCTGCTGGCCCGGGCCGCCCAGCCCGGCGAGATCGCCACCGTGATCGCCTTCTTCGCCTCCCCGAAGGCCAGCTATATCACCGGCGCGGTCATCGCCGCTGACGGCGGCCGGACCGCCATCTGACCCCGGCGCCCGGTGGGAACGGCGCCGGATCCCGGCCGCCCTTCCTTCCGGCACGTGAGCCCCCGCGCGATCCGCGCCAGGCCCTCCGGCCGCCCGCATAGCCGACGTCCGTTCGTGAAGGGGAATGCCGATATGAGCAATTCGCTGGTCGCAATCGCGATTGACTGCGCCGAGGCCCCTGCTGTGGCCAGGTTCTGGGCCGATGTCCTCGGGCGGCAGGTCGCCGAAGACTCCACATCCGAGCGCGTGATCCTGCTCCCCGGCGACGGGGGCACCGGCGGGCCACTTATAACGTTCAACAAAGTGCCGGAGCCGAAGACCGTCAAGAACCGCCTGCACCTCGATCTCATCAGCGGCACCTTCGACGCCGAGACCGAGCGCCTGCTGAGCCTGGGCGCCCAAAGGCCCTGCGACCTGCAGCGAGACAAGTCCCGCTGGACGACCTTCGCCGATATCGAACGCCACGAGTTCGACCTGATCGCCGGGTAGACCCCCGAGGCCATGACCGTCGTCCTACTCAACCCATGCGGACGACACGCAAGACCGGGCGGCTCAAACGGCCGCAGCCAGGATCAGCCGGCGCGTCCGTTCTGTTGTCCGCCGGCCCGGCCCGGGTGGCCGATGAAGTCGAGCAGTGCCTGGTTGACCTCGTCGGCGTGGGTCCAGATGACCGCATGCGGGCCCCCCGCGATGACAGTAGAGCGAGCGTTCTTCAGCAGCGCGGGAAGCCTCCGGCCGGTGGCCTCGTAGGGCAGGACGCGATCCTGATCGCCGTGGATAACCAGGACGGGAATGCTGATCGTGGCCAGGTCCCCCCGGAAGTCTTCCAGGCAAGCGGTGACACAGCTAAGGGCGGCATGGGCCGACGCGGAGATGGCCACATAGAAGCTGTTCTGCCACGCCTGGTCGCTGACCCGGTCCCCGCCCAGGAGATCGACGTTGTACGAGTCGTCCAGGAAGTCTTTCATCGCGGCCGGCCGGTCGGCCGCGATACGCGCCGCGATGCCGTCGAAGACACTCCGGTCGATGCCCTCAGGATTGTCGTGCGTCTTGAGCATGAACGGCAGTAGCGGCGCGATCAGCACGGCCGCCGTGACCCGCCCAGGACCGTGAACGGCCAGGTACCGGGTCACCTCACCGGTTCCCATAGCGAATCCGGCCAGCACCACCTCGTGCAGGCCGAGCCTGCTGAGCAGGACGTGAAGATCGCTGGCCAGTGTGTCGAAGTCATATCCGGTGCTTGGCCGGCTCGAAGCGCCGAAGCCGCGCCGGTCGTAGGTGATCACCCGGTGCCCGGCGGCGAGCAGGG
>DAITAE010000704.1:0-2241 GCA_036824445.1 Streptosporangiaceae bacterium
TGCTCCGTAATCTGGATGCGCGAGTCGCGCGTCACAACCACTCGGGGGGCGAGATTTCCATGGGCTCGCGGCAGCCTTCTGGCATGCCTGCTCAACAGCCACCTGACGGCTCCGGGCAGCCACCAAGCGATCCCGGCCAGCAGCAACCAGCAGAGTCCCGGCGGCAGGCGCCGGGTGGTCCCGATCAGCAGCCGCGACGCAAGCGCCACCGCGGGCTGACGATCACGTTCGGCATCGCCGGTGCCGTCATCGCACTGGGCATCGTGGCCGCTGCGCTCGGCTGGGGCAAGAGTAATAGCAGCACGGCCATAGGCGCGGCCACCGGCACCGGCCCGGCCGCGCAGAACGCGGGCAGCACCGCTGTGGCGGGGATTGGTGAGAAGGTGCGGGACGGCCAGTTTGAGTTTGTCGTCACCAAGGTCACTCACCGCAAGCTTGTCGGCGGCAGGCAGTTCGGGCTAGGCCAGACAGCAAAAGGGACGTTCACGATCATCTCCTTGAAGGTCACCAACATCGGGAGCGGACGCCAGGGCCTGCACGACAGCTGGCAATACGTCTATGACGCCTCCGGCCGCAAGTTCGGCGCAAACTCCATGGCCGACCTTGCGCTTTCCGGATCCAACGGCCAGAACAACGGGTGGCAGGGTGCCCTCAGCCCTGGCAACACCGTGCATGGCAAGATCGCCTTCGACATGCCCAGCGGCGATAAGGCGGTCAAGATCGAGCTGCATGATTCCGTGTTCAGTGACGGAGCAACCGTCCGGCTCAGCTAGCGGCGATCTTGCGCCCCGCCGACTCACGGGCTGGCGGGGGACGGGGCGCCAGCGCCCCTTTGCCTGAATCACCCGAGCTGGCCGACATCGGTCACCGCGAGCACTGCCTCGCCCGCCTCGTCGGAAGCGGCCAGATCCACCCGCGCGGACAGGCCCCAGTCGTGATCGCCGGCCGGGTCGTCGAAGATCTGGCGCACCTCCCAGCGGCCGGGGAGCTCCTCGATGATCAGTAGTTCCGGGCCCCGCGCGTCCGGGCCGGTGCCGATTTCGTCGTGCTCGGCGAAGTACGGCTCCAGCGCGTCCTCCCAGGCCTCCGCGTCCCAGCCGTCCTCGCCATCCAGCGCGCCCAGCTCGTCGTAGCGGCGCAGCGCGGCCAGCTGAACCCGGCGGAAGAGCTCGTTGCGCACCAGCACGCGGAACGCGCGCTTGTTGCCGGTCACCGGCGGCGGCGCGGCCTCCCGGCGGCCGCCGCCGGGCAGGACGTCAGCGCCGTCGCGCAGCCGCTCCCACTCGTCGAGCAGGCTGGAGTCCACCTGCCGCACCATTTCGCCCAGCCACTCGATCAGGTCGGCCAGCTCCTCGGTCCTGGCCTCCTCCGGCACCGTCTGCCGCAGGGCCTTGTAGGCGTCGGCCAGGTACCGCAGCACCAGGCCTTCCGACCTGGCCAGTCCGTAGAAGCCGACGTACTCGGTGAAGCTCATCGCCCGCTCGTAGGCGTCCCGGGCCACCGACTTGGGCGCCAGCTCGTACTCGGCGACCCACGGGTGGCCGCGGCGGTAGATGTCGTAGGCGGCCTCGAGCAGGTCGGCGAGCGGCTGCGGGTGGGTGACGTCTTCCAGCAGTTCCATCCGCTCGTCGTAGTCGATGCCGTCGGCCTTCATCTGCGCGACCGCCTCACCGCGGGCCTTGAACAGCTGCGCCGCGATCACGGTGCGCGGGTTCTCCAGGGTGGCCTCGATGACCGACACCACGTCCAGCGCGTAGGACGGCGACCCGGCGTCCAGCAGGTCGATGGCGGCCAGCGCCAGCGGCGACAGCGGCTGGTTGAGCGCGAAGTCCTCCTGCAGGTCCACCGTGAGCCGGACGCACCGGCCCTGCTCGTCTGGCTCGGGCAGGCGCTCCACCACCCCCGCGGCGAGCAGCGCCCGGTAGATCTGGATGGCGTGGTGGATGTGCCGGCGCTGCGCGGGCCGGTCCTCGTCGTTTTCGGTGAGCAGATGGCGCAGGGCGGTGTAGGCGTTGCCCGGCCGGCTGATGACGCCGAGCACCATCGCATGGCTGACCTTGAAGCTGGATTTCAGCGGTTCCGGCTCGGCAGCGACCAGGCGCTCGAAGGTCGGCCTGCCCCAGGAGACGAAGCCGGGGGGAGGCTTCTTGCGCACCACCTTGCGCCGCTTCTTGGGATCGTCCCCCGCCTTGGCCAGCGCCTTCTCGTTCTCGACCACGTGCTCGGGCGCCTGCACGACGA
>DAITAE010000197.1:0-8004 GCA_036824445.1 Streptosporangiaceae bacterium
CCTCGAACCTGACCTGGTCGTTGCCCTTGCCGGTGCAGCCGTGCGCGACCGCGTCTGCGCCGCGCTCGCGGGCCACCCGGGCCAGGTGGGTGACGATGAGCGGCCGCGAGAGCGCCGAAACCAGCGGGTAGCGGTTCATGTAGAGCGCGTTGCCCTGCAGCGCGGGCAGGCAGTAGCCGGCCGCGAATTCCGCCCGCGCGTCGACCACCTCCGCGGCGGTGGCGCCGCAGGCAAGCGCCCGGTCGCGGATCACGGTAAGGTCCTCGCCGCCCTGGCCGACGTCCACCGCGACCGCGATCACTTCGGCACCGGTCTGCTCAGCGATCCAGCCGATGGCAACCGATGTGTCCAGGCCGCCGGAGTAGGCGAGCACTACGCGTTCTGTCATGAGATACCCCTTGTTATTGGTCGCGTCCGGGTTCCCCGGCGCTGCTCACGGTGTTGGTGCGTGCGGTACCGACGGCGGTCTCATGGCCGCTCCCTCATGGCCGCTCCGCTCGGCGTTCCGCCAGCCGGAGCAGCGCGTGCGCCACCTGCTCCCCTCCGGCCGGATCTCTGGTGATCACCAGGACGGTGTCGTCGCCGGCCACGGTGCCGAGGATGGACGCCCATCCCGCGTGGTCGATGGCGGACGCGAGCAGCTGGGCGCCCCCCGCCGGGGTGCGCAGCACCACCAGGTTCGCGCTCGCCTCGGCGCTCACGAGAAGATCCGCGACGCGTGGCAGCGCGCCGGGCGGGGTGTCGTCGGCCGCATCGCCGGGCAGGGCATCCTGCGAGCTGCTCGCGGGCGGGCCTGCTACGCCGCCGGGCGGAGAGCCAGGGCCCCCCGGGTCGCCGGGCAGCGCGTAGACGAGCGCGCCGCCTGCGACGCGCAGCCGGACCGCGCCCAGGTCCTCCAGGTCACGGGACAGGGTCGCCTGGGCGACCTTCACTCCGCGCTGGGCCAGCAGGTCAGCGAGTTCCTCCTGTGACCGCACCCGGGCGCGGGTGAGGATGTCGGCGATCTGCGCCTGCCGCGCGGCCTTGGTCACCGGGCTCACGGCGGTCATGCCGGACGCCCCAGCAGCCAGGCCAGCAACGGCTTCTCCGCGTGCAGCCGGTTCTCGGCCTCGTCCCAGACCACGCTGGCCGGGCCGCCGAGCACGGCCGCAGTGATCTCCGCGCCCCGGCGCGCGGGCAGGACTGCGACCGTGCGGGGCACGGCCAGCGGGCGGTGGCCGAGGCGGCCCGCCTTCGTGGCGCCGGCCAGGTCCAGCACCTCGGCCTGCTCGGCTGGGGCCAGATCGTCGTCGCGGAGAAAATGACGTGGCATCACGGCTCCTGGGCGGGGGGTGTCGTGCTGGTCGCCCTGCCAGCCCCGCTGCGGGCGGGTTCGGGCCGGGTACCGCGGGCGGCCTCGGCCGCCTGGTCCAGGATGGCGGGCAGGGCGGCCAGGAACTCCCCCGCCTGGCCGGCGCTCAGGATGAGCGGCGGGGCGAGCCGGATCGCGTCCGGCTGTACGGCGTTCACGAGGAACCCGGCCTGCCGGCAGGAGGCCTCCACCGCCGCGGCGGCCGGCTGGGCCAGCAGTGCGGCCAGCCAGAGGCCCCGCCCCCGCACCCCGCTGAGCAGCGGGTGCCCCACGGCGGCCAGGCCGGATGCGAGCCGGCCGCCGACGTCCGCCGCGTGGGCGAGCAGGCCGTCGGACTCGATCGTGGCGAGCACGGCGAGCGCGGCGGCGCACGCCACCGGATTGCCCCCGAACGTGCTGCCATGGTCGCCCTTGCGCAGCGCCGTGCCGGCGGCGCCGAGCCCGATGCAGGCGCCGATCGGCAGCCCGCCGCCCAGCCCTTTGGCCAGGGTGAGCACGTCCGGCACCACGCCGTCTGCTTGGTGCGCGAACCAGGCGCCGGTGCGCCCGATCCCGCTCTGGATCTCGTCGATCACCAGCAGCGCACCGGCCGCGTCACACGCCCGCCGCGCCGCGCTCAGGTATCCGGCGGGGGCCGGCACCACTCCGGCCTCCCCCTGGCAGGGCTCGATAAATACGGCCGCACAATCCGGCCCCACGGCAGCCGCGAGCGCGTCCGCATCGCCGTAGGCGACAAAGCGGACCTCAACCCCGAAGGGGCCAAACGGCTGGCGTATCGACTCTTTGCCGGTCAGCGCGAGTGAGCCCATGGTGCGGCCGTGAAAACCGCCCTCGGCGGCGACGATGACCGGACGTGACGGGCCCTGACGGCGGCGGACCAGCTTGATTGCCGCCTCGTTGGCCTCCGTGCCGGAGTTGGTGAAGAAGACCCGGCCGTCGGCGCCCAGCAGGGCGAGGAGGCGTTCGGCGAGCGCGATCTCGCCCTCGTGGAGGAACAAGTTGGAGGTGTGGGCGATGGCGCGCACCTGGCGGGTCACCGCCTCGACGACCGCCGGGTGGGCGTGGCCAAGCGAGCTGACCGCGATGCCGGCGATGAGGTCGGTGTACTCCCGGCCGTCGGCGTCCCAGACCTTGCAGCCCTCACCGCGTGTCAGCGCCAGCGGCGGCACCCCGTAGGTCGGCATGAGGGCGGCCTCGAACCGCGCCTGGAGCAGTGGGGTGGCGCTCATGGGACGCCTCCTTGATCGCGGACACTTTTATGCGCTATTCGCGGGAAATCGCCCGTGATCATGAGTGGGCCCCATCCGGGATCACCATCGTGCCGATGCCGGAGTCGGTGAAGATCTCCAGCAGCACCGAGTGCGGCAGCCGGCCGTCGAGCACGTGCGCCTGCGGGACGCTGCCTCGCACGGCGCGCAGGCAGGCCTCCATCTTGGGGATCATGCCGGCGCTCAGGCTGGGCAGGAGCCGCTCCAGCTCGGTCGCCGTGAGCAGGCTGATCACGTCGCCGGACGGGGGAACCTGATCGCCGGTTCGGATCTTTGCCCCCGGGGGGGCAGGGAACTGAACTGGCGATGAGTTGCCCTCATCCCACCCGGCGTAGAGGCCCTCCACGTCGGTCAGCACCACCAGCTTGGCGGCGCCGAGCGCTACCGCCAGGGCGGCGGCGGCCGTGTCGGCGTTGACGTTGTAGATTTCTCCGCCGGCGCCGCGCGCCACGCTGGACACGACCGGCACCCGGCCGTCGGCGAGCAGGGCCCGGAGGGCCGCCGGGTTAACGGTGTCGATCTCGCCGACCATCCCGATGTCGACGGGCTCGCCGTTCACCAGCGCCTCCCGGCGGCTGGCGGTGAACAGGTTGGCGTCCTCCCCGGACATACCTACCGCGAACGGGCCGTGCCGGTTGATCAGCCCGACCACGTCCCGGTTGACCTGGCCGGTGAGCACCATCCTGACTACGTCCATCGTCTCCGGGGGGGTCACCCGCAGCCCGGCCGTGAACGTGCTGGCGACACCGAGCCGTTCCAGATGCGCGGAGATCTGCGGCCCTCCGCCATGCACGACCACCGGCCGGAGCCCGGCGTAACGCAGGAACACCACATCCTGCGCGAAGGCGACCTGCAGCGCTCCGTCGGTCATGGCGTGGCCGCCGTACTTGATGACGACGGTCTGGCCGTGGAAGCGGTCGAGCCAGGGCAGGGCCTCGATCAGCGTGGCGGCTTTGGCCATGGCCGCCGCCGTGTCGCTGCGCTCCCCCGCGGACGGCCCGGCGCCGGGAGCGGGCGCGGGGCGTTCTGTCGTCATGACGCTCAGGTCATCGGGACGCTCAGTCATGTCGAATAGGCCGAGTTCTCGTGGACGTAGGCGGCCGTGAGGTCGGTGGTGCGGATCGTGGCGGCGTACGGCCCGGCCGATAGGTCGACGGTGATCGTCACGTCCCGTGGCCGCAGATCCACCTTGGACCTGTCGTCCCCGGCACAGCCGTTACGGCAGACCCAGACCCCGTTGATCGCCACGCTGAGCCGGTCCGGCTCGAACGCCGCATCGGTGGTGCCAACGGCGGACAGCACTCTTCCCCAGTTCGGGTCCTCGCCTGCGATGGCGCACTTAACCAGCGCGGACCGGGCCACGGCCCGGCCTGCGGCCAGGGCGTCGTCCTCGCTGGCGGCCCCGACCACCTCGATCGCGATCGCCTTGCTGGCCCCCTCGGCGTCTGCCTGCAGCTGGCGGGCGAGGTCGGCGCACACCTCGGTAAGGACGCGGGCGAAGTCATCTGGGGCAGGGCGGGCGTCGGCCGCGCCGCTGGCCAGCAGCAGCACGGTGTCGTTGGTGGACATACAGCCGTCGGTGTCCAGCCGGTCGAACGTGAGCCGCGTCGCCGCCCGCAGGGCGGTACCGAGCTCGGCCGGGCCGAGGTCGGCGTCGGTGGTGAGGACGCACAGCATGGTGGCGAGCGCGGGCGCGAGCATGCCCGCCCCCTTGGCCATCCCCCCGATCGTGTAGCCGTCGGCACGCTGGAAGGCGATCTTGGTAACAGTGTCGGTGGTCCTGATGGCGTCGGCGGCCGTCAGTCCGCCGACGCGAGAGGCCTCGCCGACCGCCGCGTCGGCCCCTGCCAGCAGGCGATCCATCGGCAGGCACTCACCGATCAGCCCAGTCGAGCAGATGGCCATCTCGCCCGCGGAATCGTCCAGCGTGGCCGCGAGGCGTTCGGCACTGGTGTGGGTATCGGTGAAGCCGAGCGGGCCGGTGCAGGCGTTCGCCCCGCCCGAGTTGAGCAGCACCGCCCGCACCCGGCCGCCGCGCACGACCTGCTGCGTCCATAGCACCGGCGCGGCCTTCACCCGGTTAGCGGTGAACACGGCGGCGGCAGCCCGGGACGGCCCGTCGTTGACGACCACCGCGACATCACGGGCGCCAGACGGTTTGAGCCCGGCTGCCACGCCTGCCGCGCGGAACCCAAGCGGCGCGGTGACGCTCATGTGTCTGCCTCCCCCGCGGGCGTTTCACTTGGTGCTGCCGGAGGCGGTGTCATGGTGCGACTCCCTGCGCGGTCAGGCCCGCCGTCTCCGGCAGGCCGAGCATGAGGTTGGCGGCCTGCACGGCCTGCCCGGCAGCGCCCTTGCCCAGGTTGTCCAGCGCCGCGACCACGACGCAGCGCCCGGCGTGGGCATCGACGGCTGCCTGCAGGTGGACGGCGTTGGAGCCGACGGTCGCAGCCGTGGTCGGCCAGCGGCCCTCGGGGAGCAGATGGACGAAGGGCTCGCCGGCGTAGGCGTCGGCCAGCGCCGCCCGCACCGCCGGCGTGCTGGCCTCGCCGCTGGCCGGCCGGATCGTGCAGGTCGCGAGAATGCCTCGCGGCATGGGCGCCAGCATCGGCGTGAACGAGACGGTTGGCTGGACGATTTCTGCGTTCGCCTGCCGGGCCCCTTGCCCGCTGGTCACCCCGGCCAGGGCCTGCTCGATCTCGGGCGTGTGCCGGTGCGTTCCGCCCACCTGGTAGGCGGAGACCGCGCCCATCACCTCGGTGGCGAGCGGTGCCGCCGACACGGAGCGGCCGGCACCGGAGGTGCCCGAGGCAGCGACGATCACGATGTCCCGAGGCTCGGCCAGGCCGGCGGCGAGTAGTGGGGCAAGCGCGACGATTGCCCCGGTGGCGTAACAGCCCGGAGACGCGACCCGGCGCGCGGCGCTGATCCGGGCCCTCGCGCCCGGCAGCTCGGGCAGTCCATACGTCCAGCACCCCGCGTGGCCGGTGCGGTAGTACGTGGCCCACGCCCGCGGGTCGGCAAGGCGGAAGCTTGCGCTGAGGTCGACGACCGCGACGTGGTCAGGCAGCGCCGCGGCAAGTGCTGCCGACTCCTTGTGGGGCAGGGCCAGAAAGACCAGATCCGCTGCTGCCAGCAGCCCGGGATCGGCCCGGCCGAAGGTGTGCCCGGCCAGTGCCGGCAGGTGTGGGTGAACGTCGGTCACGGGCGTGCCCACGCTCGCGCCAGCGCTAACCGGGCCGATTTCCAGGTCCGGGTGACCGGAAATCAAGCGCAAGAGTTCACCGCCGGCATACCCGCTGGCGCCCGCGACCGCGACCCGGATTCCCACACGCTCCTCCCAGAAGGCCTCGCTGCCGGGCACAGCCGCCGTCCCGACCTGCAAGAGTATGCATTGTATTGATTATTTATGCAAACAGGTTTCAGGCTGTGGAGCCCCGGCTAGGACCAAACGCACGACCGGGCGCGGCGGCGAAGCCGAAGCGGTGGGCCAAGCTGGCGCGGTGGGCAAGACGAGTACAGCTGTGACCAGGGTCGCGGACACTTTTCGGGGGCGCGTCCACGTCTCAGGTCGTCAGGGCAAGGCCACGCGATACACGGCATGATGAGGGGCGGAAAGGAGCCCCCATGCCCCGTCGCTGCTCGCGGCCCGTCGCCGCCCCGGTCTTGGCGGCGCTGATGCTTGGCATGGTGGCCGGCTGCGGCGGCAAGCCGGCTGGAGCCGGGACCCAGACCGGCGAGCCTGCCGCAAGCAGCAAGCCGCTGACTGCGTGTGGCACCACCCGTACATCTGCGGGAGTGCCGGTGGACATCGAGATCGAGCACGGCCAGGTACCGTGCCCGGCCGCACTGGCGGTCGAACGCGACTACGCGCGTGCGCTCGCCTCAGGCCACGTCCCCGGCAATGGCGGCGGGGCGCCGGTGAAGGTACGTGGATGGGTTTGCAAGGGGTTCGCCACCCCCGAGGTGCTGGCCACAGGACACACATCCACCTGCAGGAAGGGCAGCGCCCAGATCCTCGCGGTGCTGAAGATGCCTAACACATCGGCTCCCTCGTCCTGAGAGGGAAACCGTTCCAGCCCAGCAATCACGGCCTGGAACCAGGAACACCGCTCGAGTGGATCAGACCTGCCCGAGCCTGCCGACCTCTGCGGGTGAGTTGACCACGGCATTCTCGGTGACCACGCACACCTGGTCGCGCCCGGCCCGCTTCGCCCCGTACAGCGCCCGGTCCGCCGCCGCCAGCAGGTCCGTGATCTGAGTACCGCTGTCCCAGGGCCCTCCAAGTGCGGCCACGCCCATGGACACCGTTACCCGGACCTGTCCCCCTTCCGGCAGATTGCCCACATCCAAGGCCGAGGAAGCTATGTGATCGCGAATCCGTTCCGCGATGCCATAGGCATCCAACGCCATCGTGTGCGGGAGAAGGAGGGCGAACTCCTCGCCACCAAAACGGCCAACCAAATCATATTCGCGCAGAAAAATACGGAAAGTCCGGGCAATTGATCGAAGCGCCCTGTCCCCCACCAGATGGCCGAAAGTATCATTGACGATCTTAAAGTGGTCAATGTCCACCAGTGCAAGCGCCAACGGGGTACGGGTCCGCACCGCCCGCGCCACCTCTGCCGCAGCCTCCCGTTCCCAGGTCCCTGCATTGAGCAACCCAGTCTTGGAATCAATGCGAGATGCGTTGACCAGCTGGTTGTGCCGGAGAGAACGCTGCAGCAGCGTGACAAACGGAAGAGCGAACACGATGGTGAGTGCGCTGATGGCAACCGCGAGCGTCACCAGGACTGCTACGCACAGCTCAGCGACGTCGTTCTGCACGACCTCGCGGGTGAGGAGAAGCTCCCTGAGGCGCGTGGTGGGATCAGAGCCCTTGACGGCCGGTAGCAGAAGGCCCAGGTTCACTGCCCACTGGGAGATACCCGCCAGCGCCACCACGAGCATCCAGAGCGAACCAGGGAAGCCTGGCGTGGGGGACAGGCCGAGCCCGGGTCCGACTGTGTGAAAGACCAGCGAGGCAGTGCCACAAGAGAGCCCGATCACCGCCGCGCTGAATACTCTTCTATGGATCGGCAACCGGCGGACGCGAAGCTGGCACAGCGTGACCCTGAGTATCGGCACTGTCAACGCGAACACCGGTGAGAGCAAGATCGCAGCTGGAAGTTCCCATACGCCATAGATGTGGCTCGTGAAGCCAGCGTTTTCCCCGGATCGCCGGGTGAGTTCGACCGTGCCAGCACTGCCCAGAAGCAAGCCGCCCACGGGCATCAACTCGTGCACGGAGAGCGACACCATGGTGCCTGTTACACCGGTCTCCACCCCGTAGACAGTGACAACGACCACGATGTAGGCAACAAGCCATCGCTAGTACCCCCACGC
>DAITAE010000705.1:0-2239 GCA_036824445.1 Streptosporangiaceae bacterium
ATTGGCCGTGCGCGGGATGCGCCGCGATCAGGCGCCGAGCCGCGGCCGCCACAGAGCCACCCACCGAGGTGTCGTGGTCCAAGCCCAGGGCCTTGCGGCGGGCCCGCGAGGCACGCTTCCGAGTCCGGTCACGCTCGCGCATCCGCGCCAGCATGGCCGGGTCCTGGCGGCGACGCCTATAGGACGCCTTGGCGCGCGCCCGCTGGTGGGACTTGCAGTAGGCGGAGAACTGGCCGTTCAGCCGTATGCAGAAGGCGCTCGCCGGCCGGCGCTCGCCGCAGTCGGGACAGCGCTTGCCCGGCTCTCGTACGAGGTCAAGCGCGTTGTTACGATCAGGCTGCATCTCGGGGTCCACTCCCTTGGGTTGCGAGGCCCCGGGGCGGGCGCAATCCGTCCCAGGGCCGCCTCACACGACGGCCAAGGGAGCGCGGGGGAGCCCGGATGTCAGCGGACCTGTAATCGGAACCCCGCGGAACGACACGGAACGAGATGGGACAGAACAGCACCCAGAAGGGCTCTCGACTTTCGTGGTTACGCGGCTGCTGATGCCCAGGCCAGGTGGACGGCGTTGATTTGCTCGGGTGTGGCTTTGCCTGGGCGTTTGGGCAGAAACCGGGCGGCGATGATGGTGCGGCGGAGCTTGGCGAGCATGTCCTCGAAGGATGGCTCGGTCTTGGTCGTGTACCAGGGTTGGCGGGCGCGGCGGTCGGTGATGTCGTCGGGATGGTAGCCGTGCAAGGCGTACCAGATGATCACCAGGCTCATGGTGAGCATGCCGAACGGGACGGTGCGTTGGACCGCCTGCTCGAGATAGTTGCGGGCCTGCCCGACACCCATCGGCCCTTTGGCGGTCTCGATCGCCACCTCCACCGACCAGCGGCCGGCGTAGCGGGCGACGATCTGTTCGACGGTGGAGGTCAGGTCGGTGGTGAACAGCGCCAGTTCCCGGGTGGTGGCAGCTGCGCGGTCGCGGACCAGGACCAGCCGGCCGCCTCGTTTGCCGAACGCGCCGTACCACAGGCAGGCGACCTCGGCGACGGCCACGGTGTCGGTGCGCCCGTAGCGGGTCACGCTGGTCTGCCGCCAGGAGGCGCCCGCGCCAGCCTGGGTGGGGTTGCCGATCCGGTCGCCTCTGGTGCGGGGGCGTCCGCGCTTGCCGGTGGGTGGCGGGGCCGGAGCGTACAGCACCGCGTTGCGCTGCACCCGGGTGGTGAAGGTGACGCGATCCGGCAGCTCCCGCAGCGGCCTGCCGTGGTAGGCCGCGTCCGCGGCGACGTGGATGACCCGGTCGGGGAACGCCCGGGCCAACAGCCCGACCAGGGTGCGGGCCAGCTCGACCGGGGTCGCGCTGCCTTTGCCGCCCCACAGCCGAAACAGCACCGGCAGGCAGGTCGGCCGCGCGCCGAACGGCAACCGCACCACCAGACCGACGATGACCCAGCGGTTGCCGCGGGCGGTCACCCGCCCGGGCTGGGAGGCGTCGTGGGTCCAGAACGCGGCGTGGACCTTCTTGCCCCGCCGCCGAAACAGCGTGTCGTCGACCGCGACCTCAAGCGCCGCCCCGGCGGGCAGCAACCGCTCCACGACCAGCCGGGCCAGCACCAGTCCCAGCGCGTCGGCCGACCACCGGTTGACCGAGAAGAACCGGTGCAGGCGGTGATGCGACACCGCCCCCAGCCCGGCTCCCAGCAGCATCCCACACACCGTGCGCGGCCCCGTCTGCGCGACCATCCCGACCACCAGCAGCGTGAAGGTGGCAAACGACGGTGCGGTGAACGAGGGGCGCAACACCTGCAGCACTCCGGCCAGCGAAGCCGGTACCGTCAACCCTGGAAGCATCGGCGAATCCCCTGGAGACAGGCGATTGTGAACACGCCGATGCTTCCCTCAACTCACCCCCAGGTCACGCGCCCCCGCGCCGTGTTGGGGCCAGCCACCGAAACCGCGAAAGTCGAGTGGCGGAGCTGCCCCGCAAGAACTGCTGGACGATCGCCGAGCACGCCGGCGACCGCTCTCCCGATGGGATGCAGCACCTGCTCGCCCGGGCGGTCTGGGATGAGAACGCTGTCCGGGACGACGTCCGCGACTGGGTGGTCGCCCACCTTGGCGAGCAAGGGGCAACGCTGGTCATCGACGAGACGGGCGATCTGAAGAAGGGCACTGTTACGGTCGGGGTGCAGCGCCAGTACACCGGTACCGCCGGGCGGGTGGAGAATTCCCAGGTGGGGGTGTACCTGGT
>DAITAE010000706.1:0-2238 GCA_036824445.1 Streptosporangiaceae bacterium
CCGTTCCCGGCGTGGATCGGCGTCGGCGGCAGCCCGCAGTCGGTCGTCCGCGCCGCCCGCCTCGGGTTCTCGCTCATGCTGGCGATCATCGGCGGCCCGCCGGCCCGGTTCGCCGCGTACTCGGAGCTGTTCCAGCGCGCCCTGGAGAAGTTCAGCCGCCCGCCGCTCCCGGTGGGCGTGCACTCGCCGGGCCACGTCGCGGCCAGCGACGAGCAGGCGAAGGCGGAGTTCTGGCCGCGCTGGCGGGAGATCATCGCCCTCGTCGCCCCGGAACGCGGCTTCGCGATCCCCACCGAGGAGTCGTTCGACTGGGAAACCGGGCCGCACGGGGCGCTCTACGTCGGCTCGCCCGAAACGGTCGCCCAGAAAATCGCCACCAACCTCCGCGCCCTCGGCGCCACCCGGTTCGACCTGAAGTACGGCATGCCAGGCCTGACCCACGACCAGCTCATGACCAATATCCAGCTCTACGGTCACCAGGTCATCCCGCGCGTCCGCGAGCTGCTCAGCCAGCCTCAGGGCGACCGGCGGTCGCAACTCCCGCGAAGTTGATCTACGGGCAGGTCCACGCCCGGGCCCGCGCGCGAACCAGGGGGTCGCGGGTCGCGACGTAGCGGGCGGCCTGCCGCTAGGACGGCGGGATGTTCTGGTTACGGCGGAGGACGTTGTCCGGGTCGTACCGCCGCTTCAGCGCCCGCAGGCGCTTGAACGCTTCATCGCCAAACGCGGCACGCACGCGCTCGATCGGCTCGTCCTCCTGCATGTAGTTCATGTAGCCGCCGCTGACCGACCACGGCTCGATGGCCGCCGCGGTGGCGCGCGCCCACTCGATGGATTGCTCGTCGAGGGCAGCGTCCAGCCAGGCGGCCATCACGCTGATGTTGAATGCGGCGTCGCGAAAGCCAAGGGCGGCGCTGGCCTGGTCGATGTCCTTCGGCGCGCCGTGAAGCGACTCGATCAGCACCTGCCCGGGCGGCCGCCCCAACGCAACTATTCGTTCGAGCAGCTCGTCGATCAGCTCGTCCGGCAGCTCGCGGACGAAGTGGCCCTTCCAGTAGTTGCGATCGACGCCGTAGCCGGGGTTGAACACACGCTGCTGGGCCAGGAACGATTGGGCCCGCACGGTGTCGTCCGCGAGGCCGCTCGCGGTGCGCAGCGCACGGAGCTCCCAGGGGTCTGCGTCTGGCCCGGTGTAACAGGGTGCGACGGTGACGGTTGGCGCCAGCGATTCTTCCAGGCTGATCACCGCTTGGCAGCTCAGGTCCCGTGGTGCGTCGGCGGCGAGGTCCCGGAACCGGCGAAGCGCATCGCGGATTCCCGTTCCGGCGTAGGTGAGGAGGCCGCCCTGGACCCCGCGTAGTGGATGCAGCTGGAGCTCCAGTCGCGTCGCCACACCGAAGTTGCCCCCGCCGCCGCGAAGTCCCCACAGCAGCTCGGGATTATCATCCGCGCTTGTGCGGACCATCGTGCCATCGGGAGTCACGAGCTCGGCACCGATGAGGTTGTCGCAGGTGAGGCCGTATTGGGCGGTGAGATGGCCGATTCCTCCGCCGAAGGTCAGCCCGGCGACCCCGGTCGAGCCGACGACGCCGCCGGGCGTGACGAGCCCGAAGCGCTGGGTCGCCGCGTCGAAATCGAGCCAGGTCGCACCGCCGTCGGCGCGGGCGGTCCGCGCGTCGCCGTCGACTTCGACTCCGCGCATCAGCGAGAGATCGATCACCAGGCCGCCGTCGCAGACGCAGTGTCCGGCGGGGTTGTGCCCACCTCCGCGCACGGCGACCTCCAGCGCGTGTACCCGGGCGAAGTCAAAGGCCCTCGCCACATCGCCGGCATCCAGACAGCGCACGATCACGGCCGGCCGACGGTCAACCAGCGTGTTGAAGCAGCGGCGCGCCGCATCGAACCCCTCATCAGTGGGGGTGAGCACGGCTCCACCCAGCGATTGGCGCAGCTCGGTCACGCCCTCACCGGCGCCGGACGGATCGATCGCTTCACTCATGTGGACCACACCTCCCGCCCGGCCTTGCGCCGGGAGTCTGTACCTGAAAGACCGGCCACGATGCGCGAACTCATCGCTCACCCGCTGCCGAGTCCTCCCCTAGGCCGCCTGGCGAGGCGAGGGCGCATGGATACGCCCTACGTCTTGTTGCCCAGGAAGGTTGCCGTGGTGTCGTCGAGTTCTTGCCACCACGGGGTGTGGTGGACCGGCGCGATGGTCCCGGTGCAGGGTGAGGAGAA
>DAITAE010000707.1:0-2237 GCA_036824445.1 Streptosporangiaceae bacterium
GGGCATCGACCGGATCCTGATCATGTTCACCGGGGAGACCATCCGGGACACGATCCTGTTCCCGATGGTCCGGCCGGAATAACGCCAGAATTAGCAGGAAGCTCCGCGCGGGCCTTAGCCGACGATGCGGACGGCGCCCACGTAGACGTCCCACATGACCGGCTCCACCTGGACCACCTCTCCGAAGTTCGGAGCGTCGACCATCAGGCCGTTGCCGATGTAGAGGCCGACGTGACCGATGTCGGGGTAGAAGAACACCAGGTCACCGGGCTGCAGGTCGGCACGCGCCACGTGCACGCCCATGTTCCACTGCTCGCCGGTGAAGTGCGGCAGGCCGATGCCGACCTGGGCGTAGGCCCACAGGACCAGGCCCGAGCAGTCGAACGCGCTCGGCCCGGCCGCTCCCCAGACGTAGGGGTCCCCCCGCCGGGTCAGCGCGGCCCGCAGGGCTTGGGCGCCGATCGAGTTGGTGGTGGGGATCTCGATGTTGGGGAAGTCGCCGGTCTTCCTGAAGGTGGCCATGGCCTTGGCGAACACGGCGCTGTTGAGAACGTTGATCTTCTTCTGCGCGGCCCGCCGCTTGACGGCCATCTGGGCGGCCAGGCGGGCCACGACCTTGGTCTGCTGGGCCGCGGTTGCCTTGGCCCGCTGCGCCGCCGCGACCGCCGCGGCCATCTGGCCGATCCGGGCGCCGTTCTGGTGCTGAAGCTGTTGCATGATCGAGGAGCGGCTGATCAGGTTCTGCGCGTTGCTGCTCGTCAGCAGCTCCAGCGACGTGGCCAGTCCGATGTTCATGTAGCTCTGGGCTGCGAGCTGGCCGATGCTGAGCTTGCCGGCGCTGAGCCGGACGATGTCCTCGGCGTAAGTGCGCTGCGCCACCTTTACCTCGGCACGCGCCTGGTTGAGCTGGATGCGGAGCCCGTTGTACTGCTCGTCAAGCGAGTTGATCTCGTTCGAGAGCGTGCGCGCCTTGGCGACCAGGCTCTTGAGATCCGGCATGGGCTTTCCCACTGCCGCGGAGCCCAGGCCACTGGGGAGAACGAGGCTGGCCAAGCCGGCCACCCCGATCAGCACGACCGTCTGCCGCCAGACGCGGAGACGGGGCCGTTGGCGACGAGCCTGTCGTGGATCACTTTGGTTATGCCTCGCGGAAGGCACGTGCTCCACGTGAGCTCCTCTCCTCGAGCGCCTGCGTCTCGCCCGAGGCTCCGGGCTTCATGCTGGTCGCGGGGCGTCAGCCGCGGGATCACGTCTGACTCGCGCCGAATATTAACGGTTGCGCCAACGGCCTGCAGGCCGAATGAGTGAAACTTTGCGATGAGAGTTTGGCTGTAAGGCATTCGGAATGCCGGGATGGCCCGGTTCACGCTCGCGCAGGTAGCGGATTCAGCAGGACGGGATCGGAATACTTGCAGGTCAGAGCACGCCGATGGCCTCTCATCTATGGACGTGATTGGCACGTGATGTACGCGAAAGTTTTGCGGCACCGACCCGCAAGGCAATCCGTGATTGGGGCGTGACGTTACGTGGAGCCATTGTTCGCTGGTTGCGTTGGGTAACCGGCCCCGCGGTGGCAACGGCGGTCGGGAGGACCCGGCTGGCCTTGAGCGGGTGCCAGTCGTCGTCCAGAGTGAGTGCCTGCCGTTGCTGGGAGCAAGGTTGGTTGTGCTGGGGCGAGGCTAGTCATGGCAGGGATGGAGCTCGTTGTCGCCGGGGACGGGGGCGGGGCTAACGGTAACGGGCACAGAGTGGTCGCAGCGACCACTGAACGGGTACCGATCGTGACCGGCGGAGTGGTGTGGTGGCCGCGGGATTGGTGCCGCTCGTGGTCGGCTGTAGTGGGCGGTGACGGAGGCGAGATCCCAATGGCCAGCAACGGGAGTGCATGGCGACGAAATGGTCGCCGGTAACGTTGGCCGCCGGTCGGAGCGGCGCCGCTGATGGCCAATGGCGGCGGAGCCTGGCGTCCGACCACGGCGGGGGCTGGCGTCCGACCGCGGCGGGCTGGCGTCCGGTCGTGGCCGGACTGGTAGCCGGTCGTGGCGGGGCGGGCAGTCGGTGGTGGCTGGGCCGATTGCCGCCTCGCGCTAGGGTGTGCGGGCGATGGAGTATGCGATCAGACGCGCGCGGACCAGGGACGTGCGGGCAATCGGCCGGCTGGTGGATGACAACGTCGGTTCCGGGCGGCTGCTCGCCAAGGCCACAGTCACTCTGTACGAGGACGTGCAGGAGTTCTG
>DAITAE010000198.1:0-7937 GCA_036824445.1 Streptosporangiaceae bacterium
CAGGGTGCCTGGTGGCGGGACGTACTGGAAGGACAGGTACCTGCGCAGTGCGTCGGGGTTGAGCTCCCGCAGTTCACCGGGGTCGGCGAGCGCCTTGCGCTCGGAGGCGAACCGCAGCAGCCGGTCGCGCCCAATCTCTCCGCTGTCGCTGTGGGCCCTGTTGCTGTCCCTGTCGGTCCTGTTACCGTCGCCGCCGGCCCCGCCTGCGTCGCCGCCAGCCCCGCCGGGCCTGCCCAGCCGTCCGGGAGCGGCGCCGAGGTCGGGGATCGCCACCGGCGATGAGCGCGGAAACCGCCCGGTCGGGCCGGGATCCTGCTCGGGCCCGGCCGCGTGCCGGCCAGGCCCCTGCCGCCTGGGCCCGGGAGTGAACCAGTCATCCGGCTCGCGGGCCGGTTCATGCCCGCCCACCCCGGCATGAGGTTCCGGAGCCGCGTGCCGCCCGCCGCCGGCCGCGCGGCTCAGCGGCTGCCCGGGCACCCGGTCAAGGCGGTAGTAGAACGGTTTGATGCCGAACTGGTCCCTGGCGCAGAACAGCTCGTGCGTCCAGCTGTCCCAGATGGCGAACGCGAACATGCCGCGGAGCCGGTGCACGACGTCCTTGCCGACCCTGGCATAGGTCTCGAGCAAGACCTCGGAGTCGCAGCTCGACCGCAGGACCACGCCCTGTTCCTGCAGCTCCCGTCCCAGCTCGATGTAGTTGTAGATCTCGCCGTTGAAGACCATCCAGTAGCGCCCGTCGGCGGACCGCATCGGCTGGTGGCCAGCATGCGACAGGTCGATGATGGCCAGCCTCTTGTAGCCGAGAGCGACATCGTGGTCGGCGTAGAAGCCCTCGTCATCGGGCCCGCGGTGGCTGATCCGCTGAGTCGCGGCCGCCACCCAGGCCCGGTCCGGCTCGGCCTCAAGGGCCAGCGCCAGGCAGCCGACGATTCCGCACATGCACATCCCCAACGGTGTCCATAAGTTTATGGGCATTGATCCTACGGTGGGGTCGGCGTCGGCGTGGACAAGCTCGCAAGAGATCCCGGCTCTGGGGCTGCCTCCCTCACTCCCCCCGCCAGACCGGCGGGCGTTTCTCCGCGAAGGCCGCCGCGCCCTCCCGTGCGTCAGCGGAGGTGAACACCGGTCCCAGGATCGCGTTCTGCCGGGCGAAGGCCTCGTCGCTGGGCCAGTCGGCCGATTCCACGATGATCCGTTTCGTCGCCGCCAGGGCGAGCGGGGCGTTGGCGGCCACCTCGGCGGCCAGGGCCCTGGCCGCCCCGAGCGCCTCGCCCGCCGGAACCATCCGGTTGATCAGGCCCGCCTCGTACAGGCGGCCCGCCGGTATGTGCCCGCCGGTGAGCGCGATCTCCATGGCGAGGTGGTAGGGGATCCGGTGCGGCAAGCGGAGGAGGCCGCCCGCGCCGGCGACCAGTCCCCGTGTCACCTCGGGAAGACCGAAGGTCGCCTCCTCGCTGGCGACGATCAGATCGCAGGCGAGCGCGATCTCGAAGCCGCCGGCCAGGGCGTACCCCTCGACCGCGGCGACGATGGGCGTGGCCGGCGGCCGCTGCGTGATCCCGGCGAAGCCGCGGCCCCCGGCCGTCGGGTTCTCGCCCGCCATGAAGCCCTTCAGGTCCATGCCCGCACTGAATGTGCCCCCGGCGCCGGTCAGCACCATCGCCGCCACGTCGGGCCGTGGGTCGAGCTCGTCGATGGCCGCAGCGATGCCGCTGGCGACCGCTTCGTTGACCGCGTTGCGCGCCTGCGGGCGGTTGATCGTGAGGACGGCGACCCCGCCGCCGACCTCGACCGTCACGGCATCCGGCATCTTCGCGCCTCCCACCTTCCAGACGCAGCCCCAATGGCCCCACAAACCGCAGGCTGCCCGAACCGTGATCATGACTTTGGGGGGGTTATCGCCCCACCTCTGTCATGATCACGCTCGG
Organism: Streptosporangiaceae bacterium; assembly: GCA_036824445.1. GTDB lineage: Bacteria > Actinomycetota > Actinomycetes > Streptosporangiales > Streptosporangiaceae > UBA9676. The sequence goes on from DAITAE010000198.1 coordinate 1,929, forward strand.
CCCGGCCGCTTCCCCGTCACTTCGGCTGGAACCGGCCGCTTCCCCATCACTTCGGCTGGAACCTGATGCCGCCGTCCAAGCGGATGACCTCGGCGTTCATGTAGTCGTTCTCGATCAGCGACCGCACCAGGGCGGCGAACTCCGCTGCCGTCCCCATTCGCTTGGGAAAGACGACCGGCGCCGTGAGCCTGGCCCGGAACTCCTCGCTGGCGGGTCCGGTTCCGTAGATCGGGGTGTCGATGATGCCCGGGCAGATGGTGTTCACCCGCACCCCGATGACGGAGAGGTCCCGCGCTGCGGGGACGGTCATCCCGATGATCCCGCCCTTGGACGCGGAGTAGGCGAGCTGGCCGGTCTGGCCCTCGATCCCGGCGACCGACGCGGTGTTGATGACCACGCCGCGCTGCCCGTCCTCGTCGGCCGGGTCGGTGCGGGCGATCGCCGCCGCGGCGATCCGCATCAGGTTGAACGTGCCGATCAGGTTGATGTCGAGGACTTTGCGGAACGTAGCCAGGCTGTGCGGTGCCCCGTCCCGGTTCACGGTGCGTTCCGCCCAGCCGATGCCCGCACAGTTCACGACCGTGCGGAGCGGGCCCCCCGTCGCGGTGGCGGCCTCCACGGCCGCCGCGACCGACGCCTCGTCCGACACGTCGGTCCTGACGAACTCCCCGCCGAGCTCGTCGGCGACCGTCTTGCCGCGTTCCTCGTTCAGGTCGGCGATGACAACGGCGCTGCCGGCCGCGGCGAGTTCGCGTGCGGTCGCCTCGCCGAGACCACTCGCGCCGCCGGAGACGATCGCTGCGGTTCCGCTCAGTTCCATGGGCGGGAGCATACTGGGCGGCCCGCCGCCCGGACCGGCCGGCCGCAGAGCGGAGCACCGGCAGGTCAATTGTCGGTACCTCGATCTACCATCAGAGCTGAAGGCCACCGCCACCGGCGAGCGGCGGACAGGTCAAGATATATCTTCAAGCAGCCTCCGCCTTCTGGTAAGCCTGTAATCAGGCGGGCCGCTCGGGCGGGGGACACGCCAGGGAGAAACTGTGAAGAAGTTCCGCGGCAACCCATGGGCCGTGCTGCTGGTCGTCTCGCTCGGGTTCTTCATGACCCTGCTCGACCTGACGATCGTCAACATCGCGATCCCCGACATGCTCACGAGGTTGCACGCGTCGCTCGACGACATCCTCTGGGTCATCAACTCGTACGCTCTCGTGCTGGCCGTCCTGGTCATCACGGCGGGCAGGCTGGGTGACCTGATCGGGCCGCGACCCATGTTCACCGCGGGCATCGCGGTCTTCACGGCCGCGTCGGCCGCATGCGGTCTTGCGCCAAGCTCGGGCTGGCTCATCGGTTTCCGCGCGCTCCAGGGTCTCGGCGCGGCCATGCTCATGCCCCAGACCCTGACGATCATCACGAACACCTTCCCGCCTGAGCGGCGCGGCGCGGCGTTCGGCGTCTGGGGGGCGGTGGCCGGGGTGGCCACCATCGCCGGGCCGACGCTGGGCGGGCTGCTCGTGACCGCGTTCGACTGGCGGTGGATCTTCTTCGTCAACCTGCCGTTCGGCGTGATCGTGCTGGCGCTGACGCCTCTCATCGTCCCGGACGTGAGGCCGGGCCGCAGGCACCGGTTCGATGTTCCCGGCGTGCTGCTGGCCAGCGCGGCGCTGCTGGCCATCTGCTACGGCCTGGTCGAGGGCCAGAAGTACAGCTGGGGCACGATCACCGGGTTTGTCAGCATCCCGCTCGTGCTCGGCGCCGGCGTGGTGCTGCTGATTGTCTTCCTGATTCAGCAGAGGCTGACGCAGGCGCGGGAGCCGCTGGTGCCCTTCGCCTTGTTCCGCGACCGGAACTACTCGGTGACGAACTGGGTTTCGGGCGTGCTCGCCATCGGCATGATGGGGATCTTCCTGCCGCTCACCATCTACCTCCAGTCCGTCCTGGGGTTCTCGGCGCTGAAGGCCGGGCTCGCGCTGGCGCCCGCCTCGCTCATCTCGGTGTTCGTCGCGCCGGCCGCGGGCAAGCTGACCGACAAGATCGGCGGCAAGTACATCCTGATGTCCGGGCTGATCCTCTTCGGCGCCGGCATGGGCTGGATCGCACTGATCGCTCAGCCGGACTCCAACTGGCCGGTGTTCCTGGCTCCGCTGATCCTCGCCGGGTTCGGCCTGGGCTGCATTTTCGCCCCGCTGATCACCACCGCTATGCGGAACATCGACCCGCGGATGGCCGGGGCGGCGTCCGGCGTGCTCAACACCGTCAGGCAGGTCGGCCTGGTGATCGGCACCGCGGCGGTGGGCGCGCTCCTGCAGAACAGGCTCGTTTCCTCGATGACCAGCCAGGCCAGCGTCCGCTCGGCCGCGCTGCCACCGAGCCTGCGCAGCCGATTCGTGAGCCAGGTTCACAATTCCGCGAGCAACGGCATCCAGGTCGGAGCCGGGCAGAACGGCGGCACCACCCATCAGGCCGCGGGCACCGCCCCAGGCATCGCCGCCGAGATCGGGCGGATCGCCCACGAGGTCTTCACGTTCGCCTACGTGACGGCCATGCGCCAGACGATGGTGCTGCCGATCATCCTGCTTGGCATCGGCGCGCTCAGCTGCCTGGCCCTCAAGGGCGGCGCGCCGGCCCGGCCGACGGTCCCCCAGGAAGCGGAGAAGGCAGCGCCAGACCTGGGCGCGCGTCAGGTCGTGGCCGGGGAATAACCCGGAGCGCCTGCCGCCCGACGTCCCGCCGGCCTCCGGTGGGATGGGAACCGGACGCCCACCTGGCCCGCGGCGAAGGTTGCCGAGCACTCACGCTGGCCAGCGGAGCCCGGGCGGAGTGAGTAGCTTGAGACCATGCGCGACACCCTGGCCCAGCTGACAGACGCCTGACTGGCGCAGGATCGCGCCCGTGCCAGACGACTCTCCGCCACCCAACGGCTCACATCTGCCCACCATCGCGGTGGACGCGATGGGAGGGGATCACGCGCCGGCACAGGTCGTCGAGGGCGCGATCGCCGCTATGTCCTCCCGCGGCATGTCCGTCGTTCTCACCGGCCGGCCGAGCCTGCTGCGCCCCCTGCTTGGCACGCGCCCGTTGGGCGGTGACATCAGGGTCGTGCCCGCCGAAGACTCGATCTCCATGGCTGAGGGGGCGCTGGCGAGCTGGCGGCGCCCCCGGTCAAGTGTCGCCGTCGCCTGCCAGCTGGTCAGGCGTGGGCAGGCGGCAGCGGTGGTTTCCGCCGGCTCCACAGCGGCGATCGTCGCGACCGCCCGGCTTCGGCTGAGATCGCTGCCCGGGCTGCTGCAACCCGGCCTGGCCGTAGTCCTGCCCACCAGGCCGAAACCCACGCTCCTGGTGGACGCCGGCGCCATCGCCGACCCCAAGCCGGAGATGCTGCTCCAGTTCGCCCAGCTCGGTGTCGCCTACGCCCAGGTGGCTTTCGGGGTGGAGGATCCGCTGGTGGGCCTCCTCACGATCGGCGCCGAACCGGCGAAGGGAAACAAGCTCGCCCGCCGGGCACACGAGCTGCTCATCGCGCCCCCACACGGCGGCCTGCCGATGCGCTTCACCGGCAATATCGAGGGCAGCGACCTGCTGACCGGCAAGGTGGACGTGGTGGTGACCGACGGCTTCACCGGAAACGTGGCACTCAAGACCATCGAGGGTGCCGGCTCCTTCGCCACCGAGCAGGTGCGGGCGGCGGTCCAGGGCTCGCTGGGTGCCCGGTTCGGGGCCCTTTTCCAGCGACGGGCGCTGCGCGAGCTTGTCGGGCAGATGGACGCGGAGACCTACGGCGGGGCCGCACTGCTCGGCTTGGAGGGCACGGTGGTCATCGCCCACGGGAGCTCGACCGCCAAGGGGATCGCGTCCGCCTGCCAGCTCGCGGCGGATCTGGCGCGCGGGAACATCACCGAAAAGATCAGGGAGCGGCTCAGCTCCGGCCACCGGGGTGGCCTTTTCCTGCGCCGCCCGTGACGCCGCCACCTCACCCGGCCTGCGAGGATGGCATCAGGCGACGCGCCCGATAGGGGGATTCGTGGAAACCCACCCGCAGCAGAGCGGGTTGACCAGCGCGCAGGTGGCTCAGCGCGTCACGAACGGCGAGACGAACGACACCGCCCGCCGGACGAGCCGGCCGGTATCGCACATCGTTCGCGCGAACGTGCTGACCAGGTTCAACGCGATCGTCGGAGCGCTGGCCGCGGTGGTGCTGGTCACGGGGCACCCGCAAGACGCCCTGTTCGGGCTGGTCATCGTCGCGAACACCGGCATCGGCGTGGTGCAGGAGCTGCGCGCAAAACGGACGCTGGACCGCCTCGCCGTGCTCGGGGAAGAACCAGTCCGGGTGATGCGGGACGGGGCGGAGGCCGAGTTGCGGCCGCAGGACATCGTCCTGGACGACCTCATCCTCGTCGGCCCCGGCGACCGGATCATGGTGGACGGCGAGATCACCGACGGGCCGGGTGAGCCCGGCATGGAGGTCGACGAGTCGCTGCTCACCGGTGAGACCGATCCGGTCACCAAGAAACCCGGCGACCAGGTGCTCTCGGGCAGCTTCGTGGTGAGCGGTTCCGGGGCGTTCACAGCGACCCGGGTGGGCCGCCGCTCGTACGCGGCCCGGCTGGAGGACGAGGCCAGCGTGTTCAGCCTCGCCAGATCCGAGCTCATGGCCGGCATCAACCGTTTCCTTCGCATCATCACGTGGGTAATCGTGCCCGTGGCCGCCCTGCTCACGGCGAGCCAGCTCGCGTACGCCAGCGGCGACTTTCCCGATGCGGTCGCCGGAGCGGTGGCGGGCATCATCACGATGATCCCGGAAGGGCTGGTGCTGCTGACCAGCGTGGCGTTCGCTGTCGGGGTGATCAGGCTGGGGAGGCGCCGGTGCCTGGTACAGGAGCTGCCCGCCATCGAGGTCCTGGCCCGCGTCGACGTGCTGTGCCTCGATAAGACCGGGACGCTGACCGAACCGGGGATGGAGCTCGACCAGGTGATCGAGCTCGTGCCGGGTGTGCCCGCCCGGAAGGTGCTCGCCAGCCTGGTCGGGGCCGAGGAGAGGCCGAACGCGACCATGCAGGCGATCGCCAGCGGGCTGGCAGGCCTGCGGGCGGAGGGCGCTTCCACGGGGGAAGCTGCCGCGGGGGTAGCTGCCACGGGGGAAGCTTCCACGGGAGGGGCGCCCGCGGAGAGGGTGTCGGCGGATGGGGCGTCACCGGGGGACGTTCCCGCCGAGAGGGCACCCGCGCTGGCCGGTGCCCCCGGCGGCGAGACGCGCTGGCGGCCGGTCCACGTCGTGCCTTTCTCCTCGGCACGCAAATGGAGCGGGGCGGTCTTCGCGGACGCCGGCCCCGCCAGCGGCGGCTGGGTCCTCGGCGCGCCCGATGTGCTGCTGTCACCCGGGGATCCGGCCCATGAACAGGCCAACGCGAAGGCCGCGGACGGCCTGCGCGTGCTGGTGCTCGGGCGAGCCGACGAGACCGGGTTCAGCGATCTCGGCCGTCCCGGCGCGGACGGGCTGCAGGTAGACGCGGCGGCGCTGCTCGTGCTGCGGCAGCGGTTGCGCGCCGAGGCGCCCCGCACCCTGGCCTACTTCGCCGAGCAGGACGTCGCCATCAAGGTGATCTCCGGGGACAGTGCGGTGTCGGTCGGTGCCATCGCCAGGCAACTGGGGATCGGCGGCGCCGACCACCCAGTCGATGCCCGCACCCTGCCCACCGAGGAAGAAGAGGCGAACCAGGCCGGGCACAGGGACGCAGCCGGGGACGGGGACGCAGCCGGGGACAGAGACGCAGCCGGGGACAGGCACGCGGTCGGCCACCGGGCCGCCGGAGCCAGGGAGGGGGACGCCAGGGCTGCGGACGGGGCCGCGGACGGCGGGGACCAGCTGCCAGGACCGGAGCTGGCGGCGGTGGCCGACGCTCTGGAGGGCAACTCGGTATTCGGGCGGGTCACCCCGCGCCAGAAGCAGATCTTCGTGACCGCGCTCCAGTCCCGCGGCCACACGGTGGCGATGACCGGCGACGGCATCAA
>DAITAE010000199.1:0-3394 GCA_036824445.1 Streptosporangiaceae bacterium
GACGCCGTCGGGTCGGCCGCGACCCGCGCGGCGTCCGTCGCCCACCAGCGCCCCGGTGGGGTGGCCATCTGGCTCGGGCTGGCCGGGGAGGAGGCTGGCTTCGACGCCAACGCGCTGGTCAGGAGCGAGAAGCGGGTTCTCGGCTCCTTTGCCTACCGCGACGAGGAATTCGCCCACGCGATGGCGCTGATCCGGGACTGGGACTTGACCTGGGCGGCAGGCTATCCACTGGCCGAGGGGGCGGAGATCTTCACCGGCTTGATGAACGGGGGCCTGCATCCGGTGAAGGCGCTGCTGCGCCCGTAGCGGCCCCGGCAACGGGACCGCCGGGCTCCTCTACTGTCCGGGCTACTGCCGGGGCCTCTTGGCCCGCTGACCGGTTCCCGAGGACGGCATCCTTGCGCGGACCCGCCCGACGGTGGCGGTTTGGGCAAGGGCCAGAGCGGAGGCCAGGTCCGGGCAGCCTGCCGTGCCGCCGGCCGCCCGGGTGGACAGTGCGCCGACGGCGCAGCCCAGCGCGGCCGCGCCGGGCAGGTCAAGGCCGCGCAGCAGGCCGGCGATCAGCCCCGCGTTGAAGCAATCACCCGCGCCCGTCGCATCGACGGGCGTCACCGGCGGCAGCTCCACACGGTGCCACACCGGGCCGTCAGCGCAGAGGGCTCCCCGCTCGCCGAGCTTGACCGCCAGCCTGGGCCCGGCGGCGGTGAGGGCCGCCGCCGCGGCGGGCAAGGTGGACTCGCCAGCGATACGCACGGCCTCCGTCTCGTTGGGGAGCAGCACGCCCGTCTGCGCCAGCGCGGCGTGGAAGTGGTCATCGCCCCATTTCCCGGCCGGATCCCAGTTGGTATCGAGTGACGTGGTGGCCCCCGCGGCCCGCGCAGCCGCGAGCATGGCCGCCAGCCCGGGCCCCAGCGAGTGCTCCAGCAGGAAGTAGGAACTGACGTGCACATGGCGCGCCCGGGCCAGCAGCGTGGCGGGGACATCCTTGGTGGTCAGCGACGCCACGGCGCCGAGGGCGGTCAGGATCGCGCGGTCGGCGCCACGGGACAGCGCAACGGTCATGCCGGTCGGCACGTCGTCGTGCACGGCGACGGCGCCGCTGCCCACGCCCTCCCGGGCAAGCTGGCCCAGCAGGAAATCCCCGGCCGGGTCGGCTCCCACCGCCGCGACCAGTTCCACGCTCAGCCCCAGCCGCGCCGCGGCCACCGCCGTGATCGCCGCGAAGCCCCCGACGACCATCCAGATGCCCTCCACCAGCTTCTCCTGCTGGCCGAAGGACGGGGTGACGTCGTCGCCGAGCACCAGCACGTCCGGGTTGCAGTCGCCGATCACGACCAGATCGATGTCCCGGCCGCCTTCCCCGCGTTCGTTCACGGCTTGCCCGGTGATTCATCCTGGCTGGCGATCACGGCGCCGATCACCCGCAGCAGGCGGGTGACCTCGATAGCAACCGCATCACGCCCCGCCGCACCGTAGCGCCTGGGATCGACCAGGGAGGGATCGGCCGCGAGACGATCGCGCACGGCGGCTGTGAACGTCTTGTTCAGCTGGGTGGCCACATTGATCTTGGTCATCCCGGCGCCGACCGCCGCGGCCAGCGCCGCATCGGGCACTCCCGACGAGCCGTGCAGGACCAGCGGGACGCCGACCGCACCATGGATCCTGGCGATAAGCCCGGTGTCAAGGACGGCATCGCGGGTCAGCATCGCGTGGGAGCTGCCGACCGCCACGGCCAGGGCATCCACGCCCGTGGCATTGACGTAGCGGGCCGCGTCGCCGGGGTCCGTGCGCGCACGGGGCGAGTGCACGCCGTCCTTCCCGCCGATCTCGCCGAGCTCGGCCTCGACCCACATCCCCCGCTCGTGACACCACCGGGCGACTGCGGCCGTAGCGCGGACGTTCTGGTCGTAGGGCAGGGCCGACGCGTCGTACATGACCGATCCGATGCCCAGACCGTCGGCCTCCCGGACCAGGTCGGTGCCGGTGACGTGGTCCAGGTGCAGCGCCACCGGCACCGCCGCCGAGCCCGCGATGGCGGCGCAGGCCCGGCCCAGCGGGCCGAGTGCGCCGTGGTAGGCAACGCAGTTCTGGCTGAGCTGAAGGACCACGGGCGCGCCGGCGGCTTCAGCGCCGGTCACGATCGCCTCGGCGTACTCGATGCCGATGACGTTGAAGGCGCCCACACCGCGGCCCGCCGCCGCCGCCGGGCCGACGATCTCTTCCATCCGCGCTGCGGGCATCAGCCGGCCTCGCCGCGGCTCACCCTGACCCCGGCCAGCGCTTCGGTGTAGGCAGCATGGCTGAACTCTCCCGCGACCGACGCGGCGGCGGAGGCGGTGCCGAGCGCGACCGCGTGCCGCAGCCGCTCCTCCCACGGGCGCCCCAGGACAAGCCCGTGGACCAGGCCGGCGGCGACGGCGTCCCCGGCGCCGGTTGGATTCCCCGGCACTTCGGCCGCTGGCGCCGCGTGCCAGCTGCCATCGCTGGTGACGGCGCACAGTCCGGCGGCCCCGAGCGTGACCACGACCGCCTGCGGGCCCGTGGCCCTCAGCTCACGCGCAGCGAGCGCCACCGCAACGGTGTCTGCGCCGCGCGCCGTGGATAGGCTGCGGCCCGCGAGGGCTTCCAGCTCGGCGAGGTTCGGCTTGACGATGGCCGGGCGGGCAGCCGCGCCCCGGAGCAGCGCCTCTCCATGCGCGTCCAGCACGGCCGGCACCCCGGCCGCCGCCGCCATGGCACCCAGCTCTGCGTAGGTATCCGGCGAAAGCCCCCGCGGCAGGCTTCCGGAAAGGACGACGGCGCTGCATCCCGCCAGTGCCTTTTCATACATAACGCAGAACTCGGCGTACTCCTCCGGTCCGACCGTGGGACCCGGTTCGTTGAACAACGCGGTATCGCCACGGGCGGTGTCGACCACGGCGAAGGTGCGCCGGGTCTCGCCACCGATCGGCGTGAATGACGCCGGCACCCGCAGCTCCCCGAGCGCGGACCGCACCTGCTCGCCGGTGACGCCGCCCGCGAACCCAATCACCCGGACCTCGGCGCCGATCGCCCGCAACGTCCGGGCCACGTTCAGCCCCTTGCCGCCGGCCCGGGCCCGGACCACGGCTGGCCGGTTGACGCCCGCCCAGTCGACGCCCGGCACGTGATGCGTCACATCGAGAGCCGGGTTGAGCGCGACGACGAGGATCATTGTGGCCTGCCCGGCTCAGCGTGGGGTGACGATGACCGAACCGGCCAGGTCACGCGCCAGGCCGGGGATGGCGTGCATCCACGTGAATCTACCGTCCTGGCCGCTCGGGCAGCAATACGAACGACCAGAAGCGGCCTTGCAGAGCGCACGAGTGTGTTCTAATATCCGCACATCCGAGCGAGAACGAAAGCAGAAGCGACG
>DAITAE010000199.1:3494-7933 GCA_036824445.1 Streptosporangiaceae bacterium
GCAAATGGGCCAAGTTCTGGCACGTCACCCTGCCGACCGTCCGGCCGGTGACGATCTTCCTCCTGGTGTGGGGCCTCATCGACGTGTTCCAGCTCTTCGACCTCGTCTACACGACCACGAAGGGCGGCCCGCTCAACTCGACGCTGACGCTCGTGTACTACATCTATCAACTGGCGTTCAACTTCTTCACGGCCGGATACGGCGCGGCCGTCGCGTACGTGCTGTTCTTTACGAGCCTGATCGCGATCGTGGCTGCGCTGGCCTTCGGCCGCAGGCGGAGGGTCACGCTGTGACCGGCGAGCAGGCCCTGCTGCCCGCGCCCGGCGCCGGCATGGCGCTGCACCGCGCCCGGATCGAGGAGGCCGAGCGGCGGATGCGCCGCACCGGCTGGCGGCGCCACCTGCCGCAGCGCGGGCATCTGGTGCTGCTGCCGTTGTCGATCATCATGGTCCTGCCGTTCGTCTGGATGCTCCTCACGTCGTTCATGACCGACACCGAGATCAACCGCATTCCGCCCACGCTCTGGCCTCATCACCTGAATATGGGGGGATATAAGCTCGTCCTGGCCAGCTCGGACTTCCCCTACTGGTTCCTGAACAGCCTGATCGTCTCCGGCACCGCCGTCATCGCACAGCTGGTCCTGTGCAGCCTCGCCGGCTACGCGTTCGCGCGCATCCAGTTCCGGGGCTCCAGCGTGATGCTGATCCTGCTGCTCGCGACGGCCCTTATCCCGATCCAGCTGACGGTCATCCCCACTTTCGAGATCTTCCACGACATAGGGCTCATCAACACGCTAGGTGCGCTCATCCTGCCCCAGCTGACGTCCGCGCTGGGCATCTACCTCATGTACTCGTTCTTCCAGTCGTTCCCCAGAGAGCTCGAGGAGGCCGGGCGCATCGACGGCTGCAGCCGCCTCCAGGTCTTCTGGAAGATCGTGCTGCCGCTCGCGAGGCCGGCCCTGGCCGCCCTCGGCATCATCACGTTCATCTACGCGTGGAACGATCTCTTCTGGCCGCTGATCGCGATCACGTCGAGTCATACGTTCACCGTGCAGGTGGGCCTCACCACGTTCCAGGGCGAACACGTAACCCACTGGTCGCAAGTCATGGCCGGCACCGTCTTGACCACGGTGCCGGTGTTGCTCGTATTTCTCATCGGCCAGCGCCGGTTCGTCCAGGCGATCACCGGAGCCGTCAAGGGATGACCGGCGGCGGCCAGGGCTGACGAAACAAGGAGACCACTATGAAGCGAACGGCGCTGGCGGGGATCGCCGCGTTGACCCTGGCGCTAGCCGCGTGCGGAGGGTCGTCGGGATCGAGCTCGGCCCAGCCATCCGGGGCCAGCCCGACGGGGACGGTCACGATCCAGTGGTGGCATGCACAGACCCCGCCCACAGACAAGGTGATGCAGCAGCTCGCCAATTCCTTCAACGCCTCGCATCCGCACATCGTGGTGCAGGCGAGCTCCGGGGGGACGTCCACCGGAGACCTTCTCCCGAAGGTCACGACGGCGATCGCGGCCGGGACCGCTCCCGACGTCGCGTACATCTACGGGTCCTACGCCGCCAACATCGCCCAGAGCGGTAAGACCGTGAACCTGGCGAGCCAGATCCATCAGCCCGGGTTCAACTGGAACGACTTCTACCCGGCGTCCAAGCAGATCGTGGCGCCCGGCGGCAAGGTCATCGGGTTCCCCGCGCTCATCGACAACCTGTCGGTGATCTACAACAAGAAGCTGTTCGCCGCCGCCGGCGTCCCCGCTCCGTCCCCCAACTGGACCTGGGACCAGTTCCGCGCCGTCGCGAAGAAGCTGACCAACCCGGCCAAGCACATCTACGGCGTGAACTACCCCATCGGCGGTGACCTGCTCGACACGTCCTGGCGGTTCTTCCCGGGACTCTGGCAGCGCGGCGGGCAGATCCTCTCGCCCGACCACAAGAAGGCGCTGTTCAACTCGCCCGCCGGCGTAGCCAACCTGACGCTCTGGCAGCAGATGGCGACCGTCGACCATTCGGTGTACCTGGACCCGACGGCAGAGAAGGCCGAGCCGCTGTTCACGAGCGGGCATCTGGCGATGTTCGTCAGCGGCCCGTGGGAGGTTCCGACGCTCAACCAGGCGAAGGTCGACTGGGCGGACGTGCCGTTGCCGGCCGTGACCACCAACCACCAGACCGTGTCCGGGCCTGACAACTGGGTCATCTTCAACAACGGCACGGCGCGCGTGAACGCCTCCATCACGTTCCTGAAGTGGCTGACCGCGCCGCAGCAGGAGCTGACGTGGATGATGGGGTCCGGCTCGCTCCCCATCCGGCCGTCCATCCTCAAGCTGCCGGGCTACCAGCAGTACCTGAAGAAGTACCCGGGTATCGGGCCGATGGCGCAAAACCTGGTGAACGCCAAGGAAGCGATGCCCACGCTGCCGCAGTGGCCGCGCGTCGTCAATGCCCTCGGCAACGGCATCGCGTCGGTGCTCCTCGGCAAGGCCCAGCCGCAGTCCGCGCTTGATCAGGCGGCGCAGCAGGCGGACACGCTCCTGAACGTGCCGACCGGCAGCTAGCGATCGGGGTAGCTCTCCCCTGGCCAGACGCCGGCAGGTGACCAGGTGGCTCAGCTGCCCCGGATCCCGTGCGGGATCAAGTCGCCGTGGGCGTCGATCAGCTCGTCGCACACGTGGACGATCTCGTCGATGGACAGGGTGGCCGCCGTGCTGGGGTCGAGGAGCGCCGCCTGGTACACCAGGTCCCGGCGCTCCTCGAGCGCGGCCCGCACGGTCAGCTCGCAGACGTTCAGATACAGGCGGTTGAGCGCGGCGAGCTGCGGCGGCAGGCTCCCCACGCGGGTCGGCTGGACCCCCGACCGGTCCACCAGGCATGGCACTTCGGTGCAGCAGTCCTCCGGCAGGTTGTCGATCGAGCCGCCGTTGCGGACGTTGCCGTAGACCATCCGCGGCGTCCCCGTCTCGATCGAGTGGATGATCTGTGGGGCGTACTCGGGGCCGGGTTCGAGCTCGAGCGGCTCCCCCGCCTCGAGCTTGCGCCGGGTCTCCGCGTAGGAGCCGAGGTTGCGCTCGCTGCGATGCAGGTACTCGTTCACGGGGATCCGGAAGCGGCGGACCTGGTCCTCATGCGGGAGGAACCAGGGCACGAGGTCCGCGCTGTGCTCGCTCGACTCGGTTGGAAAGTAGCCGAACCGCTTGAGCATCTCCACGCGGACGCGCCGTCCGAGCCCGTCCGGGTCGTCGGCCACGAGCTGCCGGAGCCGCGGGTACAGGTCCTGCCCGTTGTGCTCCAGCCGCAGGATCCACGACTGGTGGTTCATCCCGCCGGCGAGGTAGGCGATCTCCCCGAAGGGGACACCGGCGAGCTCCGCGAGCTGCTGCGCGGTGTTCTCCGGCGACATGCACACGCCGACGACGCGCTGGTGGGCGGTCCCCGCGTAGATCGCCCACACCAGCGCCGCCATCGGGTTCGTGTAGTTGTAGAGCCAGGCGCCCGGCGCGACCTCGTGCAGCTCGCGCGCCAGCTCGAGCAGCGCCGGGATCGTGCACAGGGCCCGGAAGATGCTCCCGATGCCCAGCGTGTCCGCCATCGTCTGCCGCACGCCGTGGCGCCCGGGGATCTCGAAGTCGAGCCGCAGTCCCTCGTGCCCGCCGACACGAATCATGCTGATCACGTGATCCGCCCCGTCGAGCGCGGCCCGGCGGTCGAGATGCGGCTCGATCGTGGCGGGGACGCCAAGCGCCCCGGCGGTCCAGCGCGCGATGGCCGCCGCGGTTTCAAGGCGCTCGCCGCTGGTGTCGAACAGCGCGATCGTGGACCCGGCGAGGTCGTCGAAGCCGAGGATGTCCGCCAGCAGCTCCTTCGTGAACTCGACGCTGCCGGCCCCGTTGAGCACGATCTTCGGCATCAGACCGCCAGGTGGGGCAGCAGATGCTCCGCCCACAGGTCCAGCTGCGCCGTCGACGGCTCCAGGGTGTGGAGGATCAGGTACTCGATGCCGATGGCCATCCTCGCCCGGAGCTTCTCCAGGATCTCGCTGGGCGTGCCCGTCAGGTACACCTGCTCGAAGTATTCGAAGGGCCTGCCGTCTCCCATGATCGTCGCGTAGGCACGGCGCTGCTCGGCGAGCGCCTCCTCGCGGTTCGCGGTCGGCACGAGATGGAGGAAGTTCTCGTGGGCGACCGTGAACGTGTCCAGATCGCGGCCCGCGGCCGCGAGCGCGGGCCGGATCTCGGCGAGGTCTTCGGAGATCTGTGACGGAAGGGACGTGGGACGCGCGATCCACCCGTCGGAGGCGACGATCCGCCGGAGAACCGCCGGGGCCAGCACGGGCCGCTCCGGGGATGCCGCGTGCGGGAGTTGCCGGCCGCCGGCGCTCCACAGGCAGAGCGGCGAGCGCATCGCCGGGCCGACCGCCACATCCCGCAGCTGGTAGAACCGG
>DAITAE010000708.1:0-2224 GCA_036824445.1 Streptosporangiaceae bacterium
GGCGCAGCGGCCGCCACGGGGCGCCGAGCACGATGAGCGCCGGAGCCGCGATCGCGAGCACCACGTCCTGCAGGTTGCGGACCCAGATGAACCGGTACGACCAGTAACCCATCGGGGACACGACCGCCAGCAGCGCCAGCAGCAGCCCGGCCTGGTAGGCGACCGCCCGGGCGGCCTGGGCGCGCGGCCGGGGCCGCCCCGGCGGACCAGGCAGGGCGGTACCGGTGGCCGCGCCGCGCATGCCGATCAGATGGACGGCGGCGGCCACCGCGTAGGCGGCCAGGGCGGCCACGTTGGCGGACCAGTACGAGACAACCACGTTCATGACCGTCGCGGCCTCCCGTCGGCTGACGGGCCTGCCGGACGGTCCGCCCCCTTCCTCAGAGCAGGTAGAACAGCACCCAGAACACGAGCCCGACGACCGCCATGTAGTTCCACACGGCGGTGAAGGCGCTCAGGTTGGCCTGGAACCGCTGGACCGCGAACGCCTCTTTGAAGGTGGGCGGCTGCTCCACGAACGAGATGGCCGGGAGGGAGCGGGACCTCATGAGCAGGGTTTCCAGCCAGATCATCATCGCCAGCACCACCGTCAGGTAGACCGGGTAGGTGCCGGTGAAGACGCTGGCGTATCCGGAGCTGCCGGGCCAGAAGGGCAGCAAGAGCAGCTGAATGATCATCAGTGCCACCGCCGCGACGCCCAGCACGAGCGCCGCCACCCCCCCGGCTTGCCACGCCGCCTTGTTGCCCGCCTTGATCCGCTGCAGCGTCACCGTCTGGACGATGGCGCTGATCACGATCAGCGCGACGATGATCGTGCCCATCGCCACGTTCGGCCGGACCCAGGCCAGGCCGTGCCACCTGCCGTTGGAGTTCAGCGAGCGCAGGTAGAAGTAGGCGAACACGAACGAGCCGAAGAGGAACGTCAGCCCGCCCATGGCAAGCCGGGAGCCGGTCCAGGTCGCGCCGAGCGCGGACTCGTGGTAGAAGCCGGCCTCCTCGGCCGTCCGGTCAAGCGCACCGGGCCCACCCTGCTGCGCCGCGCCCTGCGGTGTCGCCGTCATTGCTACGCCTCCGTTCCCGCGCCGGCGTAGGCGGCGCTGACCACGCCCACCGGCGGGTTGAGATCAGCGACGGGCGGTGCATCCTTCACGCCGTACTCATACGGTCCGGACAGGACCACGGGGATGTGCGCGAAGTTCTGCGGCGGCGGCGGTGAGGACACCTGCCACTCCAGACCACGGGCATTCCACGGGTTGGCGGCCGCCTTCACGCGGGCGAACCCCGTCGACCAGATGAAGTTGATCAGGAAGATCAGTATCGACCCTCCCAGCAGGAACGACGAGATGGACGCCCAGTCGTTGAGCGTCTGCAGGTTCCGCGCATACTCGAACACCCGCCGCGGCATGCCCATCATGCCGAGGGCGAACAGCGGCAGGAAGGTCGAGTTGAAGAAGATGAACATCGTCCAGAAGTGGATCTTGCCCAGGGTCTTGTTCATCTCGTAGCCCAGCATCTTGGGCAGCCAGTAGTAGAGGCCGGCGAAGAAAGCGAAGATCAGGCCACCCATGATCGTGTAGTGGAAGTGGGCCATGACGAAGAAGCTGCCGTGCTCGGTGGTGTCGGCCGGGACGTCGGACAGGAAGACCCCGGAGACCCCGCCGATCAGGAAGTTGAAGTACATGCCGAGCGCGAACAGCATGGGGACGGAGAACCTGATCCTGGCCTTCCAGAGAGTCCCGAGCGCGACGAGGTAGATGAACCCGGTCGGGATGGAGATCAGCTCCGTGGTGAGCATGTACAGCGGGCGCATGTCCGGGTTGATGCCGCTGTCGAACAGGTGGTGCTGCCAGACGAAGAAGCTCAGCAGCGCCACCCCGAACATGCCGGCGGCGCTCACCTTGTAGCCGAACAGCGGTTTGCGGGCGAACACGGGGAGGATCTCCGACACCACACCGAAGCCGGGCAGGGCCAGGATGTACACCTCCGGGTGCCCGAAGAACCAGAAGAGGTTCTCGTACAGGTAGCTGCTGCCGCCGAGCTGGTTCGCGTAGAACGCGGTCTGCGCGGTCCGGTCGCTGATCAGGATGTAGAACCCGGCGATGAGCACCGGCACCGCGAGCACCTGGAGGAACGAGACCGTGAACATCGACCACACGAACATCGGCAGGCGGCTCCAGCGCATGCCGGGCGCCCGGTAGTTGATGTAGGTCACGATGATGTTGAA
>DAITAE010000709.1:0-2221 GCA_036824445.1 Streptosporangiaceae bacterium
TGCAGCGGCAGCCGCCCGGCCAGGTTCAGGTAGAGAGTGCCGAAGGTGGCGACGCCGACCACGAGGGCGAGCTGGTTGACCGTCACGATGACGCCGGTAGCGTCGGCCGCATCGGCCACGGGCACCCGCATCAGCACCGCGGTCATCAGCGGGCTGAACGAAGCGGCCATGCCGGCCCCGGTCACCGCCGTCGCGAGGTAGAGCCAGGCGCCGCCGTCCCCGCCGCCGCGCAGCAGGAGCGCGAGCGCGAGCAGCCCGGCCGCGTTGGCGGCGAAGCCACCGATGATCAGGGCCAGCTGGCTGCCGCCACCGATCCGCTGCCAGTTCAGGCTGACCAGGGCGAACGCCAGGCCCGCCGGAGCGAACGTGAGCCCGGCCCGCAGCGCCGACTCACCCAGCCCGCCCTGCAGGTGCAGGGCGAGTGTGAAGAAGAAGCCGCCGAACACGGCCAGGACCGCGAACAGGGCGGCGATTCCCATGGCCACCCCGGGCAGCCGCAGCACCCGGCCGGGGATCAGCGGCGATCCGCCCGCTGCCGCCACCCGCCGCTCCACCACGGCGAAGGCGGCGAGACCCAGCCCGCCCGCGGCGAGGCACGCCCAGCCCCAGGCCGGCCAGTGCTCGGACTGCCCGAGCACCAGCGGGATTATCAGCGCCAGCACGGCCGGGGTCAGGATCGCGAGCCCGGCCGGGTCCAGCCCCCGGCCCGGCTCGCCACGCCCGCGTGGCAGCAGCCGGCCGCCCGCGATCAGCAGCGCCGCACCGATCGGCACGTTCAGCAGGAATACCGGCCGCCAGGTACTGCCCCACAGATCAGCGCTGACCAGCAGCCCGCCGACCACCTGGCCGGCCACCGCCCCTCCGGCCAGTACCGCCGCGTACAGGCGCATTGGCCGGGCACGGGCCGGGCCGGGGAAGGACCGCTGAATGAGGCTGAGCACCTGGGGGATCATGGCCGCCGCGCCGACCCCCTGCACAAACCGCAGCGCCACCAGCAGGCCGGTCGAGCCGGCCAGGCCGCAGCCCAGCGAGGCAAGGGTAAAAAGAGCCACGCCGAACAGGAACATCGTGCGGTGACCGACGATGTCGCCGAGCCGGGCACCGGTCACCAGCAGCACCGCGTAGGTGATCACGTAGCCGGCGATGACGAGCTGCAGGCCCGCCCCGGACGCGTGCAGGCTGGCATGGATCGAGGGCGCGGCGACGTTGACCACAGAGGCATCGAGCAACGCCATGAACTGACCGGTCAGGACGATCGCCAGGGTTGCGCGGGGGCTCGCCGCGCGGTGCCGGGCCGGGCGGGCCGGGCGGACGGTGGTGACGGTGTCGGTCATGCAAACGAGCCTGCCGCCATCCTAATGCCAGTACCAAGAGCCTGGTTATCCTGGTATCAGCAGCACCTGGCAACCACCGGCCGGCACCGGCAGGATGGGCATGTGAGCACCGTGACGACCACGGCCGACGGGCGGCATCGGCGGGCCGAGCTCGCCGCGTTCCTGCGCAGCAGACGCGAGCGGATCAGCCCCGAGCAGGCCGGGCTCCCGCCCGGCACCCGGCGGCGCACCCCCGGCCTGCGCCGTGAGGAGGTCGCACAGCTCGCCGGCGTCGGCGTGACCTGGTACACGTGGCTGGAGCAGGGCCGCCAGATCAACGCCAGCACCCAGGTGCTCAGCGCGGTGGCGCGCACCCTGCTTCTCGACCGGGCGGAACGGGAGCACCTCTTCCGGCTGGCCGACATCCCGGACGCGGCCAGCGCCGCCGGGGCCGGCGGAGCGGGCTGCGAGCAGGTCCCGGCCGACGTTCGGCAGATCCTGGACACGCTGGTGCCCCTGCCGGCGAGCGTGCTCAACGAGCGGTTCGACCTGCTCGCCTGGAACGCCGCGTACCAGGCCCTGTGGCCGACCGTCGTTGGCGCCGAGCCCGGCAAGCGGAACGTCCTCTGGCTGAACTTCCTGCATGCGGAGTGCTGCCACCCGTACGTCAACCGGGAGGAGCAGCTGTCCACACTGGTGGCCCAGCTGCGCGGGGCGTACGGCCGTCACCTGGGCGAGCCCGCCTGGACCGGGTTCGTCCGGCGGCTGCAGGCGCGCAGCCCGCACTTCGCCCGGCTGTGGGCCGAGCACGACGTGGCGAGCCAGGCCACCTACCTCAAGGTCTTCCGCCATCCGGCGCACGAGCGGCTGGCCATGACCACCACCAGCCTGGCCGTGCTCGCCGTCCC
>DAITAE010000710.1:0-2219 GCA_036824445.1 Streptosporangiaceae bacterium
TGCATCTGGCACCGGCTGAACGCCTTGTGCCAGACGCACACCTCCGCCGGGCTGGGCCCGCCAGAGGTTAGCTGGGCGGATCGGTGCACTTGGCACGAGCGTTGAGCGCGTGCCAAGTCGTACCGTCCGCCCGTCAGTCCTCAACTGAGCACGGACGGTCAGGAAGTGCTTGCGGGAACTCGGGAAGCGGGCTCGAGTTCTTAGGTGTCGTCGTCTAGGCGGGCTAGCCAGCTGGCTAGGCGGTCTACTGCCGCTTCGAATTCGGGGGCCTGGTCGACGAACTCACGGAGGCGCTCGGCCAGCCAGCCCAGGCTGACCTCGTCGTCCGCCCGCCGCTGCGCGAGTTCCTCGATGCCTTGGTCGGTGAAGTACATCTCCCGTCCTAGCTCAGCGCGGCCTCGACCACGCCCCGGTGCTCGGCCGAGTGCTTGGCGGCGGAGCCGGCGGCCGGGGCGGAGCTGGGCGGCAGTGAGATGGGCCGCACCTGCCTGGGCGCGGCGATGCCTGGTATCGCCAGCGCCATGGTCGGCCACGCGCCCATGTTGGCGGGCTCCTCCTGCACCCAGGCGATGTCGGTGGCAGCAGGGTAGCGGGCGAGCTGCGCCGCGAGCTCGTCGGACGGAACCGGATAGAGGCGCTCCACCCGGATGATGGCGGTGTCGGTGCGCCCGTCGGCGGCCCGCTTCTCCGCCAGGTCGTAGTAGATCTTCCCGGAGCACAGCAGGATCCGCCTGACGGCCCCAGGATCGAGGTCGGAGCCGTCCCCGATCACCGGCAGGAAGGAGCCGTTGGTGAAGTCGGCGACCGGCGATGTGGCTGTCTTCAGCCGCAGCATCGACTTGGGCGTGAAGACCACCAGTGGCTTGCGCCGCCCCGACAGCGCCTGCCAGCGGAGCAGATGGAAGTAGTTGCCGGGCGTGGTCGGGAACGCGACCGCCATGTTGTCCTGGGCGCACAGGGACAGGAATCGCTCGATCCGGGCGGAAGAGTGGTCAGGTCCCTGCCCCTCGTACCCGTGCGGGAGCAGCAGCGCGATACTGGAACGCTGGCCCCACTTCTGCTCACCGGAGCTGATGAACTCGTCCATGATGGTCTGCGCGCCGTCGACGAAGTCGCCGAACTGGGCCTCCCAGCAGACCAGGGCGTCCGGACGGGCAACCGAGTAGCCGTACTCGAAGCCGACCGCCGCGAACTCCGACAGTAGCGAGTCGTAGGCGTGGAACTTCGCGCTGGCCGAATTGAACTGCCGCAGCGGCGTGTACTCCGCACCGGTGTTGCGGTCCACCAGCACCGCGTGCCGCTGTCCGAACGTGCCGCGCCGGCTGTCCTGGCCCACCAGCCGCACCGTGTGATGGTCCATCAGCACCGAGCCGAACGCGAGCAGCTCGCCGGTCGCCCAGTCGATCGCGTCCTCGGCCACCATGGTGGCCCGGCGCTGCAGCACCGGCCGCAGCCGCGGGTGCACGGTGAAGCCGTCCGGCACGTTCAGCTGCGTGTCGATGATCTGTTTGAGGACATCATCGCTGATCGCGGTGGGCGTGGCGGCGTGGTCGATCGGCGCAGGCGCGGTCGGCTGCGGCCTGGTCACCGCGCCAGGCGCGGTCGGCTGCCGCGCCGCCTCCCTGGTTTCGGTGAACGCCCGCTCAAGCTGCTCCTGGTAGTGACGCAGCGCCTGCTCCGCCTCCTCCATCGTGATGTCCCCGCGGCCGATCAGCGCCTCGGTGTACAGCTTGCGGGTGGAGCGCTTGGCATCGATGAGGTCGTACATCAGCGGCTGCGTGAACGAGGGATTGTCCGCCTCGTTGTGCCCCCGCCTGCGGTAACAGATCAGGTCGATGACCACGTCCTTGCCGAACGTCTGGCGGTACTCGAACGCCAGCCGCCCGACCCGCACGACCGCCTCGGGGTCGTCCCCGTTGACGTGGAAGATCGGCGCCTGGATCATGCGGGCCACGTCGGTGCTGTACACGCTGGAGCGCGAGTACTGCGGCGCGGTGGTGAAGCCGACCTGGTTGTTCACCACGATGTGCACCGTGCCTCCGGTGCGGTAGCCGCGCAGCTGGGACAGGTTCAGCGTCTCGGCGACCACGCCCTGGCCGGCGAATGCCGCGTCGCCGTGGATGAGCACGGGCAGCACGGTGAACCCTGGCTCACCGATGTCAAGGACGTCCTGCTTGGCCCGGACCACGCCCTCCAGCACGGGGTCGACCGCCTCCAGG
>DAITAE010000200.1:0-7919 GCA_036824445.1 Streptosporangiaceae bacterium
CCGCTATCGCCTGGGCGATCGAATGCTGCCGTCCGTTGTTCATGATGTGAAGTGTGGCGGCCCGCTCTGCGGGCCGCCTCCGCGCACTCTCTCAGGAAGCTATGAGCCGCGGGCACAGTGGACGGCCATGCTTCCGCCGCCGGGAACGAGCCATGCACCCCGGCCTGCCGGAAGGGCAGGACAAGCCGGTGCGGGTCAGGCGCGCGTGGGACAAGGCCGGTTATCGGACCCACATCTGGTCGACCAGATATGCGTAAGCGGGGGCCTCCTGGTAGTTCCCGACCCGGGCGGAGACGAACGCGGCCAGTGATTCATTGAGTATCGGGGCCCACGGTGCCTGATCGGTGACGAGGCGATCGACCTGCGCCCACAATCTCCGGGCGGTCGCGGGATTCGTCATCTGTGCCGCCTGCGCCCTGCGGGCCAGCTTGTCGGCACGGGGGTCGCAGTACTCGGCCAGGTTGCCGGTGCTGGTAGGGGTCTCATGAAACGAGCGGCAGCTCAAGACGGGGAGGAAGAAAGACCCCGCGGCGGGGAAGTCAGCGCCCCACGCGAAGAGGCCCATCTGGATCTTGTTGCGGGAGTCGGAGCTGGCCACGACGAACCTGTCAAAGGACACCCTGCGCAGGCTGGCCCGGTATCCGATGTCGTTGAGTATCTGGACGAGGTAGGAGCCCAGCGCCCTGTCCGCGAGGCTCCGGATGGTCCAGACGGTCACCGGCTCGTTCGTGGTGCCGGACTCTTTCACCAGCCGCCGGGCCTTCTCCATGTCCGGGCCATGCCAGGCTCCGTCTTTGGCGCCGGCCGTGTAGGGGCAATACGGCCGGTAACCGGGGAAGTCGGCGGGCAGGATCTGGCACGTCACGGCGGCCTGGCCGGGGCCGAGATGGAGGAGGCTGAGCATCCGGGCGCGGTCGACGGCGTAGTTGACGGCTTGCCGCGCCTTGGTGTTCGCGAACGGCGGCTGGCGAGTGTTGAGGAACAAGTACGTGGTGAACGTCTTGAGGCCGGCGTGCACACGGGTCGGGTACCGAGTTGCGAGATCAGGGTAAGACTGGCCGTTGAGGAAGAGATCGACGAGATCCGCCCGCCCGGCGATGACGGCTGCCTTCTGCTGACCGGGATCGGTCATCTGCACAAATCGGATTACGTCGGGGTAGCCGGCTGGCTGTGCCGCGTACGACCACTGGCGGAAGTAAGGGTTCCGCACGAGGGTCAGCGACGCGTTCGGCCGGTATGTGACTCGCCAGGACCGGCAAGCGGGAGCCGCACATGGCTGCCGGAAGTACGGATTGCGGACCACGGTCACCGGCGTGCCCGGCTGGTATTGCGAGATCATGTACGGTCCGGTGCCGGGCAGGAACGGCGCACCAGTGATCAGGTGTTGAGGGGCGCCGGGTGGGGCCGGGGTGACGAGGAGCAGCGCGAGCTTGTACAGGAAGTCGGGGTCCGCCCGCGTCAGGCGGAAGGTGACTGTGGCCGCCGCGTCGTTGGTGACGATCCCGGCCGACAGGTCGCAGCGCCGCGGGTGCCGGAAGCAAGCCCGCCCGCCGATGATGCCTTCGTAGTAGCCGGGATTGGCGCCGAACTTGTGGAGTTGGCGTTGGATGCCGCGGCGGAAGTCGGACGCGCGCACGAGCACGCCGTTGGAGTAACGGATGCCGCGGTGGAGAGTGAAGGTGTACGCCGTGCCGCCGCTGGTTGGGCGCGGAAGCGTCTGGGCCAGGTCCGGCACGAGCGTGAGGCCCGCCGCGCCAGCCGAGCGGCGCAGGGCGATGAGACCGTCATACACGGTGGCCAGCGCCGCGATATCCGGGATCAGGTACGCCCACACCGGGTCAACCACCGGCAGCGAGTTGCCCACGACGGTCAAGGTGCCGCCGCGGTGGCTGGCCGCTGCGAAAGGGCGCACCGCGACCCATACGCCGGACGCTGACACAACCATGCCCCGCGGCGAGCTTCCCACCGAGACGGCACGGACTACCCGGTCGGTCTGGGGGTCGATGCGATCGAGCGTTGCATCGAACTCATTGCTCACCCAGACGGCGTCCTTGGCCGCCACGATCGCGCCTGGCCCGTCACCGACGCCGATGGTGTCGATTACCCGGGCGGTGGCGGGGTCGATCTTGGACACGGTGAGATCCAGCAAGTTCGCGACCCATACCGCAGCCGAGGTGACCGCGATTCCCTTGGGCCCAGAACCGACCGGCACCGGGCCGCCCGGCTGGCCGGTGGCCGGGTCGATCCGGGTAACGGTACCGTCCTGGCCGTTCGCGACCCAGACGTCGTGCGGTCCGACCGCGACGCCGTCTGGGCGCGCGCCGACCGGGATCGGACTTTTCACCGCGCCGCTCGCGGGGTCGATCCGGTTGACGGTGTCGTCGCCTTGGTTTGCTACCCACACGCCGCTTGGCCCACTGGCGATGGCGACCGGGACGTTGCCGACCGTAATTGTGTCGACGACCTTGCCGGCCGCGGCGCTGATCCGCGAGACGGTTCCGTCCCCGCTGTTGGCGACCCACACATCCTGGCCGGTCACGGCCACAGCGCTTGGTGCGGAGCCGACCGGGACCGACTGCATCACGGCATGGGTGGTGGGGTCGATCCGCGACACCGTGCCGTTCGTGCTGTCCACGGCCCAGACCGAGCCGTAGCCATAGGCGAGACCCTCCGGGCTGCCAACGCTCACCGGGTCTCCGATCTGCCCCCCGGCCGCGTCGATGAGGCCGACGGTGTTGGCCGGCAGGCGCCCGGCTGGCTCGCCCTCCCACGGCCGGGCCACGGCGACGATGCACGCGGCTGCGGCGACCGCGAGCGCCGAGCCGATGGCCAGCAGGCGGCGGCCGCGCCGCCGCACCCACGCCGATTCCCGGTCAGCGGTGACCGGCTGCACACCAGATGGTCGCGGCTCGGGGGCAGCTGTTGGGGCGCCGGCACCAGGAGCGTGACCGCCGGCCGGGGTCTCGCGGCCGCCGTTCCAGTCGAGCGCTGGGTCGTGGGCGAGGACGGATGCATGCAGCCGCTGCAAAGGCTCCCCGGGGTCGATGCCGAGCTCCTCGGCGAGCGGGCCGCGGACATGCCGGTAGGCGGCCAGCGACTCCGCCTGCCGGCCGCAGCGGTACAGCGCCAGCATCAGCTGGCCGTGCAGCCGCTCCCGCAGCGGATACTCGCCAGCCAGCTGCTCCAGTTCGGCGGTGAGCGCGTCGTGCCGGCCCAGTGCTAGGTCGGCGTCGATCCGCGCCTCCACGGCGGCGAGCCGTAGCTCCTCGAGCCGGGCCGCCTCGGGCCGGATGAACGCGTAGTCGGCCAGGTCGGCCAGCACCGGGCCGCGCCACAGACCCAGCGCCTGACGCAACTGCTCGGATGCCTCGGCGTACCTGCCTGCTTCCAGCGCGGCCCGCCCGGCGGTGAACCCGTCCTGGAACCGCGCCGCGTCCAGATGCTCAGGGTCTACGCGCAGCAGGTAACCGCGGCTCTTGGTCAACAGGACGTCCCCCGCGACGCCGCGGGACCGGTCCGGCTCAAGAGCCTGGCGCAGGTGGGACACATAGGTCTGCAGGGTCGTGACCCACCCCTCGGGTGGGTGCCCGCCCCAGACGTCCTCGGCCAGCCGGTCCATCGACACGGCCCGGTTCGCCTCGAGCAGCAGCAGCGCGAGCACCGCCCGCTGCCGCGGGCCGCCCAGCGGCACGGCATACCCGGACCGCCAGACCTCCAGCGGCCCGAGAATACCGAAATCCGCGGACCCCGTTTTGGCGGCCACCGCGTCAGCAGCCATCGCACACCCCGCCCGGCTGTCTCCCCTCAGCCGCCCGGGCAAACGGCTTTGACCTATTCCACCACCAGGTCGACCACGGGTCCACCGCTATTCCAAGCGCCCGTTCCAAGCCGGCCTCAAGGAGATTCCGATCGCCCAGCGCTGCCATGGCGGTGCAGGCAACCGTTGGCCATCCAGCAAACGTCCCGCCCAAGCAGCCCGAAGGAGCTACCGAGATGACTCACCAACCTGCGCCACCAAAGCCGCGGCGCGCATCGCGCGGCATCCCGTGCGCCCGCCGGACCCTCACTACGCTCGGCGGGCTGGGAGTCTTCCTGACCGCCGCGATCGGTCTTGCTCCCGCCGCGTGGGCCACGTTCCCGCCGCCAGAGCCCCCTGCCGTCCCACCGCCGTCACCCCCGCCCGCCGCAGCGGCCGCCCACCTGCCGCCGTGGGTCGTTGTTGCGACGGTGGCCGGAGTAGTGGTGCTGTCCGTGGCCACCACGCTCATCACCCTGTCGCTGGAACACCTGCACCGGGCTCACAGCATGTCGGCGACCGCGACCGAACCCCCAGCCGTCGCCCCAACCCCAGTGACCACAGATGACCCCGACGCCGGGGATGGCGAGATCCTCAGCAGCCACGCGGACCTGGGCGACTACGACATCTACCGGGCCAACAGCCGCTGAAGGAGCAACGCCGGCCGCGGCAGCCGTTGGGGGAGGACCATGATCCCTAATGGCTGCCGGGCCGGCCGATGCTGCCGGGCCGGCCGACGCTGCTGGCTGGGCCGGTGTCGCCGGGGTGGCCGGTGCTGCCGGGCTAGGCGCGGATGCCGTAGCCGCCGATGGCCGGTTCGAGCAGGTCGAATGCGCGGTTGGCCGCGTCGGCCAGTACGGCGCAGATCTGCGCGCGCGGCTGCCCGGCCAGGCTGCGCCGGCTTGCCTCCGCGTTCAGGACGCGGTGCACCGAGGCGAGAAGGGCGGCCACGAGCCGCTCCTGCGGGCCGTCGGTTCCGGTTTCGGCGGCGATCGCGTCGCCGAGCGCCTGCTCGCGCAAGTGCTGTATCTCCAGCGCACGGCTGGTCAGCACCGGGCTGTTTTGGATCATCCGGACGAAGGCGGGGCTGGAGAGCCCCAGCGTGACGTCGGCCCTGGCGACCGCGTCGGCATAGTCGCGGCGGATGGCGGCGAGCATGCTCTCGCCGGGCAAGCGGGTGGCGACGACCTTGGCCAGATGGCCAATGATCTCCTCGGCGAGGTCGAAGACCAGGTCCTCCTTGCGCGGGAAGTAGTTCGTGACCGTCATCTTGGCCACCCCGGCGGCGTCGGCAACCTGGGAGATCGTCACCTCATCGAAGCCGCGTGCCGCGAACATCTTGGTGGCGATGTCGGAGATCGTCTGCCGGGTCTGCTGCTTGCGCCGCTCGCGCAGTCCGGGTGCCATGCCGTCATCGTAGCCGGAAGTTATGACGGACACAAGTTTATGTTTGACATAAAGTTAGGTCTGACCTATGTTTGTGTCATGCCAGCGATCGAGCACCCCGCAACAGCCCTGATGCCCCGCCCAGCCGTGCCATCCTCCGGCGGATATCGCGCCACCGGCCCCGCGCCCGCGGATCACGACACCAGCCCTGCGCCCGCGCGCCACGACACCGGCCCAGCGCCCTCGGGTAACGGGGCCAACCCGGCTCCTGCTGGCAATGACTCCAGCCCACCTCCTGCGGGCAACGCCCCTGACCTGGCGGCCGCGGGCCGCGGCTCCGGCCTCGCCACTGCCCTGCGGCCGCTGCTGATCGACGTCGGCGTCCCGGTAGGCAGCTACTACCTGCTGCACAACGCGCTCGGCGTGAGCCTGTGGCTCTCGCTGGCACTGAGCAGCATCGGCCCCGCCGTGCGGGCCATCGCGGGCCTCGCCGCGAGGCGGGAGCTGAACCTGCTGGCCGTGTTGATGCTCGCCGTTAACCTCGCGGGCATCGCGGTCAGCTTCCTGACCGGCGATCCGCGGGCGATGATCGCCAAGGATTCGGTGATCAGCAGCGTGATCGCGTTCGGCATCCTCATCTCCGCCGCACTGCGGCATCCGCTCATGTCCGCGGGCCTCAAGCCATTCATAACCAAAGGAAAGACAGAACGGATGGCGGCGTGGGACCGCCTTTCCACGGCCTCGGCCCGGTTCCGCCGACTCGAAATCCTCTTCAGCACGATCTGGGGACTGGCGCTGCTGGCCGAATGCGTCGCCCGCGTCGTGGGCGCCTACACCCTGCCGGTCACCACGATGGTGTGGCTGGGAACTGTCTTCACCCTTGGCGCGATCGGCCTGGCGATGGTGGTCGGCGGCGCCGCCGCCGGCCCGATGGAGAAGATGGTCGACGCCGAGGCGGCGGCCTGAGCTGACGCGGCCCGCCCGCGGTGGCCGTGCTGGCAGCACCGGTCAGACCCAGCACCAGGATCCACGTCACCCGAGAAAGGACCCGCGATGCGCGGCAAGGGCATCAACTACGACACCGGCTTCTCCCCGGGCGGCAGGAACAGCCGCGAGGACTTCGATGCCGGCATCGTCCGCCGCGAGATGCACGTCATCGCGCGTGAGCTGCACTGCACCGCGGTGCGGGTCTCCGGCGGCGATCCCGGTCGGCTCAGCATCGCCGGTGAGCTGGCAGCGGCCGAAGGGCTGGAGGTGTGGTTCGCGCCGTTTCCCTGTGAGCTGACCACCGAGCAGCTGGCGCCGTTGTTCGCCGACTGCGCGGACCGCGCCGAGCATCTGCGACGGGCGGGCGGCCAAGTCGTGCTCGTGGCCGGCTGCGAACTGACGCTGTTCGCGGCCGGATTCCTGCCCGGCGGTACGGTCTACGAGCGGATCGACGGCCTGAAGTCCGGCGGCCAGCAGCTGCACGCCGCGTTCGCGGAGCTACCGGGCAAGCTGAACGGGTTTCTGGCCACGACCGCGGAGGACGTCCGGAGCCGGTTCGGCGGCCCGGTCACCTACGCCTCCGGAACGTGGGAACCGGTCGACTGGCATCCGTTCGACATCGCCGCCGTGGATGCCTACCGCGACGCGGCCAACGCCGGCGCCTTCCGGTCCCAGCTGCGCAAGCAGCGACAGCACGGCAAGCCGCTCGCGGTCACCGAATTCGGGTGCTGCGGCTACGCGGGCGCCGGTGACCGCGGCGGCATGGGCTGGGCCATCATCGACGCCAGCACCGACCCGCCCCGCCTGGACGGCGATTACGTGCGCGATGAGGCCGAGCAGGTCGGGTACCTGGAGGAGCTGACCGCGATCTTCGCCGCCGAGGGAGTGGACCTGGCGTTCTGGTTCACCTTCGCCGGCTATGGCCTGGTGCATGACACCGACCCCCACCGCGACCTGGACCTGGCCAGCTACGGCCTGGTGAAGATGCTGCCGGGTGGGCCCGGCACCGGATACCACGGTCTGGGCTGGGAGCCGAAGCTCGCATTCGGCGCACTGGCCCAGGCGGACTGGCAGACGGTGCCGGCCGCGGGTGGAGAGCCGGGCTGAGGCGGTGTGCGGCCGGTCGTAGCCGAGCCCTCGCGGCTGCCGGGAAGCGGCGATGGACTCCGGCCGTCCGCTTGATGGCAGCGGCGAGTTCGACGCCCCGGATTACGCCGCCGATCCGAATGGCGACGTCATCCCGCTCGATGCCCACATCCGGCTGGCCAATCCCCGCACGCGGGCGACCGCCAGGCAGCGGATCGTCCGGCGCTCCTACAACTACGACCTCGGCGTGGACGAGAACGGCAACCTGCAGGCCGACCATATCTTCGTCGCCTACCAGCAAGACGTGCAACGGCAGTTTGAGACCATACAGAAACGCCTGACCGACGAGCCACTCGTCGATTACGTTCAGCCCTTCGGCGGCGGCTACTTCTACACACTGTCCGGAATCCGGCACGGCAACGACTGGTATGGCCGGGCGCTCCTTGCCTGACCGTCGGACCTGCGGCTGACCGGCCGCTCATTCGCCCCCGGCGGGCCGGAGGCTGCTCAACGGGCGGTGAGCTGGGGATTGCCAAACCTACGCCGATCCAGCCGTTCTCCCGCAAGATGAGTCGGCCTGGAATTTGAAAACCTGCGGGGACACGGATGCCGATGTGGTGGCCACGGCCGGGCATGCCCATGCGATTAACTAGAAATCACGGCC
>DAITAE010000711.1:0-2214 GCA_036824445.1 Streptosporangiaceae bacterium
CCACAGGGCAGGCTGGCTGGCGATCTCGCTCGTGATGGCACGCATCCAGGTGAATCTACCGTCCCGGCCGCTCGGGCAGCAACATTAACGACCAGAAGCAGCCTTGCTGAACGCACGAGTGTGTTCTAATATCCGCTCATCCGAGCGAGAACGAAAGCGGCCAGGCCCGGCCCACGGATAGCGGAAGGGGCTCACCGCGATGACTCGCATTACCGCGCCATGGCGAATCCTTGCGTGCCTGGTCTCGGCGGCCGCGCTCGCCCTCCCGCTGGAGACGGCCGGCCCCGCCAGCGCGGCGAGCGGATCCCCGGCCGGGCACACCGCGCGGGCCGCGGCGATCAGCCCGCCGGTCTCCAGCGGCACGCTGCGGATAGCCGGCCTGCCGCGGGATGGCTCACCCGTCCGGGCGACCGGGCTGTCCTGGCGCCCGTCACCGCTGCCGCCCGGCGACAGGCTGCTGAGCTTCGCGGTCGCCTACGCATGGAAGGCCTGCGCGGCCCGGTCCGGCGGGCGGGGCAGACACTGCGTCCAGGCCGCGGACGCCACGGTCACGCCGTTCGCCGCGCGGCGTTACGTCGCAGGGCACGCCGACACGGGGAAGTACCTGAAGATCACCGAGACGGCCACCGAGGTCGTCGAGACCGACCCCGCGACCTTCACGTTCCGCGTCATCCGCTCGTCGCGCAGCTACACGGCCCGCCGCACGGTCCGGCGCTACCCCAGCGGCCCGCCGCCGGTGTCCGGATTCCTTAACGGGCTGCCCGAGCACCACATCGCCTCCAGACAGGAGTACTTCCAGGTGAGCGCGCCGCACTACCGTGCGGCCAGCGGCCCGGTGACGCAAAGCTACCGGGTCGATCATGGGCCGTGGCGCGCGATGCCGCACAGCAGGGTCTTCCAGACCGGCAAGCTCGCCTTGGGCCCGCACCGCGTCGAGGTGCTCACGGCCGGCCGGGCCGGGCACACCGTACTGGCGTTCCGCTGGCGCGTGGTCCCGCTGCCCGCCCCAGTGCCCTGCATGGCAGGCCACGGCGGGTCCTGCTGGTACCCGCCGCACCTGAACCGCCGCGGCCACCCGATGCGCTGGGACTGGCAGATCGGCCGGGTGACCCCACGGCAGCGGACGGGCAGGCGTGCCGTGGACATCTACGACATCGACGGCTTCCTGACCACTCCGGCCGAAATCCAGCGGCTCCACACGACCTGGCAGGCCAGTACGCTGGCTCACCCGAAGGCCGTCTGCTACCTGGACCTGGCCTGGGAGGACTACCGCCCGGACGCCAGCCCGGCGCCGTTCGGCCACTTCTTCCCGGCGAGCGCGCTCGGGAAGATCTACTACGGCTACCCGCAGGAGCGCTGGGTCGACTTCCGCCAGCTCAGCAAGCTCAAGCCCATGCTCAATGAGCGGATCGCCATGTGCGCGCGCAAGGGGTTCGACGCGGTCGAGCTTGACGACATCGACAGCTTCGACCCACCGTCGACCACCGGGTTCCACCTCACCCCGGGCGATGCGCAGAACTACCTCGCCTACGCGCTCAACCAGGTACACCGCGCGGGGATGACCGCGCTGTGGAAGAACTCGCCCCTTCTTGCCTGGTGGGGCGCGCGCTACGCCGATGGGGCCGTGGTGGAAGAGTGCTACACCTACGGCGGGTGCTTCTCCGCCTCGCAGCGCGGGAACCGGCAGTACGGCATCACCTGCACCGCGCTGCACGGGCCGACACCATGTGGCTGGGACGTGTTCACGGCCGACCACACGGCGCGCCAGCCGACGGGCAAATGGGTCGGTGAGGCCGAGTACGGCGCCGATCACTTCGTGTGCAATCCGGGGCAGCGCTGCCCGTACAAGCGGCGGTTCGCCACCTTCTGCCGTCGCGTGTACGCGCCGGCCCACGGCTACGCCGCGGTCAAGTTCGACGTCGACCTCGACGGCCGGATCTTCCGCCCGTGCCCGGCCGGCGTGTAGCGGCAGCCGCGCTACGCGTCCCCCGGTTCGCCCTGTCCCGCCGGCGCGGCAGCGGACGCCGACCGCAGGGCCTGCCACACCCGCTGCGGGCTGGCGGGCATGTCGATGTGCCGCACGCCGAGGTGCCCGAGCGCGTCGATGATCGCGTTCTGCACGGCCGGCGTCGCGCCGATCGTGCCGGCCTCCCCGATCCCCTTGGCCCCGAGCGGGTTGTAGCTGGTCGGCGTCGCCATGTCGGCCAGCTCGAA
>DAITAE010000201.1:0-7902 GCA_036824445.1 Streptosporangiaceae bacterium
CATCAGCGGCCACTTCCGTGTCCGGGCGGCGCGGATCGGGCTGATCGGCGTCGGCGTGTTCATCCTGGTGTTCGCGTCCGTCCTGCTGATCATCGCTCCGAAACCACCCGTGTGACGCTAACCGGCCATGCGGTTGGGTCGGCAAGGGTCAGCCGATGCCAGGGGACTCGCCCCGGTCGCGCTCCAGCCGCACGCCGACCCTCGGGTCGAACGCCAGGGTCCCGACGTCCACCGCCGAAGCCGAGCCGTCGACCGGGATCACGGCGCCGTTGACGTAGGAGGCCGCGTCGGACAGCAGCCAGGCCACCACCGCCGCGACCTCGTCGGCGTGGGCCGGACGGCGCTGCGGTACCAGCGCCGTCACGAGCTCGTAGGCGGTGGGCACGCCTACGCCGCGCTCGGCGCCGAAGGCGGCCATCTCCTCGTCGGCCATCTCGGTGATGGTCCAGCCGGGGCACACCACGTTCGCGCGCAGCCCCTCGTGGGCGTGATCGACGGCCAGGGACTGCGTCAGCATCGCCAGCCCGGCCTTGGTCGCCGCGTAGCCGCCCATCCCGCCCGCGGCCCGCAGGGCGGCGACCGAGGCCACGGACACGACCGCCCCGCGGCCGGCGCGCAGGTGCGGGAGCGCCGCCCGCGCCACCAGGAAGGCGCCGGTCAGGTTGACCGACACCATCGCGGACCAGTCCGCGGGCGACAGGTCCGCGACCCCGCCAGGCGCGATCACCCCCGCGTTCAGCACCAGCCCGTCGAGCCCGCCGAGCTCCCCGGCCACCATCTCGACTACCCGGGCCACCTGCCCGGCGTCGGCCACGTCGCAGACGAGGCCGAGAGCGCCGGTCTCCGCCGCGACGGCGCGCAGAGCGTCGGCGCGGCGTCCGCAGACGGCCACGCGGCTGCCCGCCGCCGTCAGCATGCGGGCCACCGCGGCGCCGATCCCGCTCCCCCCGCCGGTGACGAGGACGGCCCGTGGCCGGGTCACCGCGTGCTCACGCGGTGCCCTCGGCGCCCAGGTCGGCCAGCTGGGTACTCGCGGACTGCCTGGCCTTCAGCACCCAGGTGGAGGCGAAGCCGATCACGAGCAGGCCGAGCGCGAACCACGGCGCGTAGATGGTCGGCGCGGTGACCTTGTAGAACGAGCCGAAGATGGCGGCGGCGGTGATCAGGATGCCGATCACCGCCGACAAGATGATCCGGACACGGCCGTCGGCCGTCCCGAAGCTGCGCAGCGCGCCGACCGACATGAGCAGGTACACCACGACCAGCGCGAAACCGCCGAAGGTCGACCCCCACGCGAACAGCGCGAAGTAGTGCG
Organism: Streptosporangiaceae bacterium; assembly: GCA_036824445.1. Classification (GTDB taxonomy): domain Bacteria; phylum Actinomycetota; class Actinomycetes; order Streptosporangiales; family Streptosporangiaceae; genus UBA9676. The sequence continues at coordinate 1,316 of DAITAE010000201.1, forward strand.
GCGTCTGCGGCAGGGCGAACAGCCCGGTCCAGAACTGGTTGATGAGCAGGGTCGCCACCGACGCGCCGACCACGAACAGGGTCGCGCCGAGCGGCGTGCCGTGCCGCGGGGACACCCTGGCCAGCGGAGCTGGGATCCGGCGGTCCCGCGCCATCGCGAAGACCCCCCGGGAGGCCGACACCGCGCAGCCGATCGCGACCGCCAGCATGTCGAACAGGACGACGAGCTCCAGCAGCCGGTCGATCCAGACGCCGCCGTAGCCGCCCGCGCTCGCGGGCGCGCCGAGCGCGAACAGCGGCGCCGCCGCGGCGGCGGTCAGCGTCTTGAGGTCGTAGTGGAAGCCGGCCACCTCCACATAGGTGGCGACGACGTACATGACCGTGGCGATCGCGGCCGTGGCCATCACCGCGATCGGGATGTGCCGACGCGGGTTGGGCGTCTCCTCGGCCAGGTTGGCCGCGGTCTCGAAGCCGATGAACAGCAGCACCCCGTACAGCATGCCGAAGATGATGCCGGGCCAGCCGTCGGCCGCCGACGACGGGTTGAACGGCTTGAGGCTGTTCGCCGAGCCCAGCTTGATGATCACGAAGATGAAGAAGGCGCCGACCACGATGATCGAGACCAGGGCCAGCACCAGCTGGCTACGGGTGGAGATCCGGACGCCGAAGTACAGGATCGCGCCGATCACGGCGATGAGGATCGCGGTCCACGCCCAGGACGGCAGCGGGTTCACGCCGAACTCCGCGGCGATCGTGCCCTGCAGGTAGCCGCCGATCAGCAGCAACAGGCCGGTGAGCAGGATGGTCACCCCGCCGTAGTAGAGCCAGCCGGCCGCGGTGCCGACCCGCTCGCCGAGGCCGCGAGTCACGTAGTCATACAGCGATCCGGCGGCGTGGATCTCCTTCGCATAGCTGGAGACGACCCAGCCGAGCGCGAACACCCCGACCGCGGCGATGAGCACCGAGAGCGGCGCCGCGACGCCGCCGCCCTTGCCGGACGCGCTGATCACGCCCACGACGAGCGGGATCACGAACGCCGAGGAAAACACCGGGCCGATGAACCCGATGGACTGGGCGATGACGTCGGGGAGCGACAGCAGCTTCGCGCCCAGGCGCTCATAGCCCTGCTCGGAACTAGCCATCGGTTTCTCCTTCATATTCATAACGAGAGTGGGTGGTGAGCCCTCGACGCCCGCACGGATGGTCAAGGGTCAGGAAGGGATCCGGAGCACCCTCCTCGCGTTGCTGGCGAAGATGGCGCCGGCATCGGCCTCGGGCAGCCCCAGCGCCTCGATGTCGGCGAAGGTGTCCGCGACGACCGTCGGGCCCCCGAGCGGCATGTCCGTCCCGAACAGCACGTGATCGGTGCCGAAGAACTCCACCGCGCACCGGACGGCGTGGCTGGCGCCGAACATCGCGGTGTCGGCGTAGAAGCGCCGGAAGTAGGTCATGGGATCGGCGGCCGCATCGACATCGTTCATGGGCAGGGCCGCGGCGAAGCCAGCGAAGCGGTCCGGGTACCTGCCGACCAGCTCCGCCACCTCATCGTTCGCGGCGCGCGCGAGGTCGGTGGCCGCCGCTGGCCCGCCGAGTTCCTCCAGCGGTGGCACGGCGAGCGTCAGCACCTGCCGGTAATCCCCGAACGGATCCATCGTCCGCCAGCGGGCATCGAGGTCGGTCAGCGCTGGGTCCTCGCGGATCCACGGCCGGTATCCGAGGATCCGCTCACTAACGCCCACGCCGGAAGTGATCGACTCCAGGCGCTCTGTGTAAGCCGGCGGGAGTATGTGAGCGAAGGCGTCGATCTTCGTCACGATTCCCCTCCGGGTGCATTGATGCCGGGATCGTAAGGACGCAAACGATCCGTGTCAAGGTTCGCGCCCGGGCATGGCGCGTCAAGCAAGCGTCGACACCTTCGCGACCAGCTCCCGGCAGAAGTCACCGATCAGCGCCGGGTCGTCGGTGAACTGCGACGGCTTGACGCAGATGGTCCGGAATCCGCGGGCCAGCTGCGCGGGGATGCCGGCCAGCGCCTGGTCGAGGTCGGCGAGCCCTTCCGGCCCGGCGAACTTCCCCCGCGTGCCGCCCACGTACTCCAGTTCGCTGGGGCGCCGGCCGGCTGCAATGAGGGCGCCGGCGATCCGGGCGAGGCCCGCGTCGTCGGGCTGGCCGAGCGGGTTGAAGCCGCGGCCGTAACGCACGAGCCGGGCGATCAGCCGGGGGTGAACCGACGACCCGCCGAACCACAGCACCGGCCCGCCGGGCCGGAACGGCTGCGGCTCCAGCCAGACCTCGCCGAAGCGGTAATGGCGGCCGTCGAACGCGACCGGCGAGCCCGCCCAGGCCCGCGACCAGATCTCGAGCTGCTCGTCGAGGATGTCGCCGCGGCGGCCGAAGGGTACCCCGAGCGCGTCGTACTCGTCCCGGTGCCAGCTCACCGTGGGCAACACGATCAGCCGGCCCCGGCTGAGCCGGTCGAGGGTGGCCAGGTCCTTGGCCATGGCGAGCGGGTGCCGCAGCGGGCTGATGATGGCCCCGGCGACGAGCCGCAGCCGCTCGGTGGCGGCGGCGATCGCGCTGAGCAGCACGACCGGGCTCGGCCACGGTGACGCGGGATCCTGGTTGCCTGGCAGCGCGTAGTCCCGCGGGTTGGCGGGCAGGCCGGCCGCGTTCGCGGATGGCCCGAGGACGACGTGCTCGCTGACCATCACCCCGTCGATCCCGGCCTGCTCGGCCTCGACGGCGAAGGCGACGAGGTCGCCGACGTCGGGCGGCGGCCGCATGGTCCAGTTCTCGGTGAGGATGAGCAGCAGCCGGGGCGGTGTCACGGCCGCGCCCTCTCAGGCCGGCCGGACCCGTACCGGCAGCTCCCTGAGCCCGTTGGTGAAGTTCGACCGGATCCGGCGTGGCGCGCCGGCCAGCTCGAACCGTGCCACCCGCCGGGCCAGCGCGGCGAGCACGATGCGGACCTCCAGCCGGGCGAGGTGGGCGCCCAGGCACAGGTGCGGCCCGCCGCGGCCGAAGGACAGGTGCCGGTTGGGCGACCGGCCGACGTCGAAGACCTCCGCGTCATCGAACTCGGACTCGTCCCGGTTGCCGGACACATACCAGAGCACCACCTTGTCGCCGGCGCGGATGGCGGCGCCGGCGAGCTCGGTGTCGGCCGTCGCCGTCCGCCGCATGAAGTGGGTCGGGCAGCTCCACCGCAGCACCTCCTCCGTCGTGGTGTCCAGCAGGGCCGGGTCGGCGCGCAGCCTTTCCCACTGCTCCGGGTGCTGGCAGAAGGCCAGGATCCCCTGGGCGATGGCGATGCGGGTGGTCTCGTTCCCGGCGATGACCAGGATCGAGAAGAAGTTGTCGAGGTCGGTCTCGCTGAGCCGGTCGCCGTCCACCTCGGCCCGCAGCAGCGTGGACAGCAGATCGTCCCCGGGGTCGGCCAGCCGGTCCCGCACGATTGCGCGGCCCAGGTCCCACAGCTGCTTGCCATAGGGGCTGCGGAACGGGTACCGGCGGTAGGCGTCGGTGTCGTCACGGCCCCAGACGACGTCGGTGATCTCCGGGTCGGTGTTGGCGATCAGCCGGTCGCCCAGGTCGATGAAGGTGTCCAGGTCGGCCCCGGGCAGCCCCATGATCCGGGCCAGCACGCGGATCGGCACCTCCTTGGCCACGGCGTCCACGAAGTCGAAGTCCCCGCTGGCCAGCCCGGTATTCAGGACCTCCTCGGTGAGCCCCTCGACGAAGTGCTGGTAGACCGCCACCGCCCGCTGCGTGAAGCTCCCGGACACGATCTTGCGGAGCTTGGTGTGTTCGGGCGGGTCGGTGTCGATGATTGTGCGCCGGGCCGCCATGTCCTCATCGGTCGGCTCCTCAAAGGAGATCCCGCGCGCCGACGAGAACGTCGCCACGTCGCGGCTGGCAGCCACGATGTCCTCATAGCCATGGACGGACCAGAACCCCGAGTTCGGCGCGGCCTCGCCGAACCACGCGACGGGAGCCTCACGCCGGAGCGTGGCAAACTCACCGTGGGGGACTCCCCGCGCCCACATGTCGAGGTCGGTCAAGTCGACAGTGGGGGTCATGGCAGTTAGTTTGGCACCAAACGAGATGGACGGCAACGGAGGCGGCCCATGCACGTCACGGTCGTCCGGCATCACGCTGAGGACTCGCCGGGCCTCATCGGCGCGGCCTTCGAGGCGCGCGGCGCCCGGATCACCACGCACCTGTTCCCGGACGAGGGCGCGCTGCCGGCGGCCGGTGACGCCGATCACGTCGTCGTGCTCGGCGCCGTGCCCTCGGTCTACGACGACGGCCCGGCCCACGGCTGGATCGCGGAGGAGCTGGCGTGGCTGCGGCGGGCGGACGAGGCCGGCGTGCCCGTCTTCGGGATCTGCTTCGGCGCACAGTCGCTGTGCGCCGCACTGGGCGGCCGGGTGGTGGCCGCGGCCAGCAAGGAGATCGGCTGGACCATGATCGACTCATACGACCCGGATCTGGTCCCGGTGGGCCCTTGGCTGCAGTTCCACGGCGACACCTGCCTGCCGCCGTCGCGGGCCAAGGTCCTGGCTCGTAACGAGACCGGGGTGCAGGCGTTCACGATCGGACCGCACCTGGCGGTCCAGTTTCACCCCGAGGTCGACGGCGTCCAGCTGCAGCGGTGGCTGGACGCGGGCGCGGGGGAGAGGGCCAGGCAGGCGGGCCAGGACCCGGACGCGTTCCTCGCCGAGACGGTGATGCAGGAGCCGGCCGCCCGGGCCCGCGCCGACGCGCTGGTCGCGGCCGCGGTCCTGCTGGCCCGGGCGTGAGGCCCCCAGGGGCACCCGCAGCCGGGCCGGAGATCAGCTGTCTTCCACCGACCGGATGATTTTGCGGAGCAGGGACGCGAGCTGCTGCTTCTCCGGTTCGGTCAGGCTGGCGCTGACGAATGCCTCGCCCATGTTGAAGGCCGGGAACAGCCGCTCGATCACCGCCACCCCCTTGGGCTCCAGGCCGGCCAGCACCAGCCGGCCGTCCGCCTCGTGGGCCCGCCTCCGGGCCAGCCCCCGCTTCTCCAGAGTCTTCAGCACGCCGGTGAGCGTCCCCTTGGTGACACCCGCCTCGGCCGCGAGATGGCGGGTCTGCTGATCGCCCCAGATCCACAGCACGAACATCACGGTGAACGCGGCCCACGAGAGATCCTCGTCCGCGAGGACCTTCCGCTCCATGTGGTTGCGGATCACGTTGGCCGCGCGGTAGATGTTCGACACCGCGGCCATCGCCGCGAAATCCAGCGGCTGGTCCCCGATCCGGCCGCGGATATCGCGCTCGGCCCGCACGAGGTCGCGGGCTGTGCCGGCGGCCAGGCGACGGGGCATGGCACGATCGTACGCTGCGCCGACGGTAGCGGCGCCGCGGCCAGCGGACGCCTCCGGGCCGCCCCGGCCGCCGGACGCTTCCCCGTCGCTCTGGCGCCGCCCGCCCCGGTCCGCGGACGCTTTCACGCCGCCCCGGCACTGCCCGGCCCGGCCGCCAGACGCTTCCGGGCCGCCCCGCCACCCGGCCCGGCCCTCAGCCGGCGAGTTCTTCGATGCGGGCATGCAGCTGCGCCGTGTAGTTCTCGGATTCGGGTTTCATCAGGACGCTGCGCAGGATCCGGGCCCGGCCGGCGTCTGCGGCGACGCCCGGGTGGCGGCGGGCGAACGCACCCGCCTCGACGGTGAGGGTGGACAGGTACACCGCGTGCGCGGGGTCCGTCATGCCGGCCGTGAGCATCCGGGCGGACGCCTGATCGATCGCCGCCAGGCTGGCGGGGTCGGTGACCGGGAAGTAGCAGACGATGTCCAGTTCCGGGCGCTGGTAGAGCCGCACCCGGTCCGACGCCGCGAGCATCTCCGACCAGTCCAGCGCGGCCCGGCGGCCGGCCGCCAGCACCCGCCCGAGTCCATCCGGCCGCGGCGGCAGCAGCTGGAACGTGAGCCACAGAGCGGCGGCGCCCGCGCCCGCCCGGGAGCACTCCAGGCTGATCTCGCCCAGGTGCAGCTCGTCCGAGGTGAAGTAGGTGTAGGGCGAATCGTGGGAGTACAGGCGCCCCACCGCCGGGTCGGCGAACAGCACCGCCCCGCAGCCGTAGGGCTGCAGCCCGTGCTTGTGCGGGTCAACCACGACCGAGTCGCACTCGGGGATCGCCCGCCAGGGAGCCGGGTCAAGCCCGGCCGGGCCGTCTGCGCCGGCGAGCAGCGTGAAGAAGCCGCCGTAAGCCGCGTCGACGTGGACCCGCACCCCGTGCCGGCGGGCCACCGCGAGCACCTCGTGCACCGGGTCGATGGCCCCGAGCCCGGTCGTCCCGGCCGTCGCGACCACGGTGCCGATGCTCCCGCCGGCCAGCAGCTCCTCCAGCGCGCCGAGGTCGATCCGCCCCGCCTCATCGACCTCGACCGCAGCGTGCGGCACCCCCAGCACCTGGCACATGCGGGAGTGGGTGTAGTGGGCCTCGGCGCTATAGGCGACGCCGCGGCCGGGGTGCAGCTCCCGTGCGACGTAGAGCGCCTCCAGATTGGCGATGGTGCCGCTGCTGGTCAGGTGGCCGAGGTGGGTCCGGAAGCCGAACATGGC
>DAITAE010000712.1:0-2211 GCA_036824445.1 Streptosporangiaceae bacterium
CGGTCGCCGCCACGACGGCGACGCGGAAGGACAACCACGCGTGACTGTTCCTCGGGCTCGGTGTCAGCGGACCGAGGCGCAGCCCATCGGCACGCGCGCGGATCGCGGCAAAAGCGGACATTGCCCCGGCGCGCCGGTGTATAGATATACGGTCCTACGGGACTGCAGCCCGGTCGTAGCCGCAACTGCCGTACGGGTCCGACGGCGCGAAGAAGTCTCGATAACTGCGCGCCGACCCGCCGATATGGTCGGCACGGCCAGGCCCCGTTGCGGCCATCTTGCCGCGCCTGAATGGTTGCTCTGTGCGCCCTGGTTCAGCAATTCTGCGTGTCAATGTGATGGCAATCGCCGCGGCAGTTACCGCGTTGCGCTGTGCGTTGCCGAATCCGCCCATATGATCAACCGGCGCTCCCCGCGCCGGGTTCAGCCTTGAGGAGGCCCGCCTGGGGCGGCGCTGCTGCGGGTGCTGACCGACAAGACGGGGCTGACTGGCGGGCTGTCGCGGGCGCTGGCCACGGACCGGCTGCTGACCCATGACCGGGGCCGGGTGCTGGCGGACCTGGCCTGGCTGGAATCCGGGGATTGAAGCCAGCATCAACGGCGCGGCACGGTGCCGCGAGGCAGCCAGTCGCCGGGTCGTGTCGGGCAGATCTCGGGCGGATATGACCTGGGGGCGATGTGGTGATTCGGGCCGGCCCACCGGGGTACGCAAGCTCTTGTTGGTGCGGAGTTACCTGACAAGATCATCAGCTGCCGTGCCAGCTCTCAGCGGGCGAGATCAGATGAGCCGGGACGGCTCACGGCGCGGCGTCTCACGCAGAAGAGACCAACCCCGTCGCGTCGGAACCTGACCCAGAGCTGTCGTCCCGCGTCACGTCGTGCGCGGGAGAATGGCGGTAGGACCTGGACGGGAAACACCTCTCGCGGAGCAGCACCCGGTGCAGCCGCAGTAGGAGGCAGTGATGGCAATAGCAGTCGGCATCGATCTGGGTACCACCAACTCGGTCATCGCGGCGATGGAGGGCGGGAAGCCGGCGGTGATCCCGAACGCGGAGGGGTCGCGGACCACGCCGTCGGTGGTGGCGTTTACCGATCAGGGTGAGCGGCTGGTCGGCCAGCTGGCCCGGCGGCAGGCGATCCTGAACCCGAAGGGCACGATCTACTCGGCGAAGCGGTTCATCGGCCGCCGCTATGACGAGGTCGCGAGTGAGCTGAGCGCGGTGTCGTTCGACGTGGTGCCCGGCCCGGATGGCTCGGCCCGGTTCAAGATCCGGGACAGGCTGTACGCGCCGGAGGAGATCTCGGCGCTGGTGCTGCGCAAGCTCGCCGAGGACGCCAGCAAGTTCCTCGGCGAGAAGGTCACCGAGGCGGTCATCACGGTGCCGGCGTATTTCAATGACGCGCAGCGGCAGGCGACCAAGGACGCCGGCCGGATCGCCGGGCTGGAGGTGCTGCGGATCATCAACGAGCCGACCGCGGCGGCGCTGGCCTACGGGCTGGACAAGAAGCAGAACGAGACCGTGCTGGTCTTTGACCTGGGCGGCGGCACGTTCGATGTCAGCATCCTCGACATCGGTGACGGCGTGATCGAGGTCCGGGCGACCTCCGGCGACACCCACCTCGGCGGTGACGACTTCGACCGGCGGATCGTCGATTTCCTCGCCGATGAGTTCCAGCGGGACAACGGGATCGACCTGCGCGCCGACCCGCAGGCCTTGCAGCGGCTGTTCGAGGCGGCGGAGAAGGCCAAGGTGGAACTGTCCTCGGTCACCCAGACCACGATCAGCCTGCCGTTCATCACCGCCGACGCGGCCGGCCCCAAGCACCTGAACACCACCCTCATGCGGTCGAAGTTCGACCAGCTCACCGCCGACCTGGTCGAGCGCACCATCGGGCCGGTCCAGCAGGCGATGGCCGACGCCAAGCTGACCGCGGCCGACATCGACGAGGTGATCCTGGTCGGCGGGTCGACCCGGATCCCGGCGGTGCAGGCCCTGGTGCGCCGGCTGACCGGTGGCAAGGACCCGAATATGACGGTCAACCCGGACGAGGTGGTCGCGCTCGGCGCGGCGGTCCAGGCCGCGGTGATCAAGGGCGACGTCCAGGACGTGCTGCTGCTCGATGTCACGCCGCTGTCGCTGGGCATCGAGACTCTCGGCGGGGTCATGACCAAGGTGATCGAGCGCAACACCACCATCCCGGCCCGGCGAA
>DAITAE010000202.1:0-7894 GCA_036824445.1 Streptosporangiaceae bacterium
CGCGATGTCGCGCAGCCGCACGCCCGGGTCATGTGCGATGCACAGCAGGACCCGGCCGTGATTGGTCAAGAAGCTCCAGCCCTCCACGGTTCAAACACTACCACAGATTCTAGAAATATATTGCTAGTTTTTCAGTTCTCATGTAGGTTGAAGGCAGCCCTGGGAATCAGCCGCCGGCGGCGGCCAGCTACCCCGGGATTCACCGGAAAGGAGCGGGCCATGGTCCTCATCGGCCCGATCATCATCGCCCTGATCATCATCGCTGTCGCGCTCATGGCGTTCCTGGTGCTCGAGGTGTCGGGTATCCGGTGGAAGCTGCCGGTGGCCAATGCCAGCCGCAGGGCCGGACCGGGCAGCGCCCGGATAGCGGGGCGGTGACATCGTGAATACCTTCACCTCCCGCGACGCCGGGGCCGCCGACGAACTCGCCCTCGCCCGCCTTGACGATGACGGCGCGCCGCCGGCAGTGACCTGCCACAGCCAAGACCATTACGCGATCCGCCGGGGTCACACCGGGAAGGTGGCCGGCCGGCTGGCAGAGACCGCAGCAGCCGCCTCCGGTGAGGAGGCGGAGCAGACACCCACCCTGTTCGGCGCCGGTTAGCGGCCGGAGCCGCCCAGTGGCGGCACCACAGCGCACCGCACCTATTCGCGAGAGAAGAAAACCTCATGCCCGAACCAGCGGCACCACACCACGGCACCACCAGCACCCTGCCACCGCCATCAGCCAACGGCTCCGCGAGCCGGACCCGGGCCGCCCCCATCCCGCTGGGCGGCACCGTGAGTGCTCCTTCCGCGATCCCGGCCGGGCCGCCGTCGCCGCGAGTCAGCTTTGACCCCGCGCTCAACCGGCGCGGCGCGGTCGACGGAGGCTGGTGGCCACATTCCCGGAACGCGCTAACCGAGTTGCCCGGCCTTATCGCGGCGCTGGACTCCCGGCCCGGCGTCCGGGTGCAGCGGCTGTCGGTTCACCGCGACGACTGGGACGAAATCCCGCACCGGCTCACTACCGACGCGGGCCAGGTCATCCGGGTCGACTGGTTCACCATCATTCCCCGCCACACGGTCAGCGTCACCACAGCCGGTAAGGACCCGATTGAGCTGCTGGTGGTTCCCCCCGGCACTGCCGAAGGCACCGCCCACACCGCCATGAACATGGCAGCCACCGGCCGGGGCGGCGCCCAGGCCGCTGACATCCTTACCGCCAGCGAAGCCTAGGACCGACTGTCAGCATGACCTGGGCCCCGTGTCCTTGCGAACGATGATCAGCGCATGGTCTGTGATGAACACCGCGTCCCACTCCACGACAGCCAGCCCGCAGGGTCCCCGCGGCACAAAGGACTCAGCGACGGCGGTGTACTCGATCCACTCGCCAGTGGCGGCTTGAGGATGGGCCGGAAGCCGGTTGGGTGACCGTCAGCCTGACCAGGCGTCGTGCTTCTCGCCAGCGATGTTCTCGGCGATCGAGCTCTTCCGGCCATCACCGGGGATGATGACCCGCGCGACCAGGTAGGCCAGCACGCCAGTCCGGGGCGGGTCCCCGCGGCGCGCCCAAAGGACGGGACGGCATTGTTGAGGCAGTGCGTGTGCTGATGGTCGCCAGGCGCGGCGCCGCCGGAGAACGAACCCAGCCGGCTGTCTACCCCAACGGTCGTGCCCTCACCAATGACGTCTTCAGCGCCTGCGTGGCCTTCCTGGCCAACGGAGAGGCCGGCTCCGGCGGCCTCAGACCGCACGACGATCTCCTGGCCGAGTTGCCGTTCCTCGGCCCGCCGGATCCCTAACCCGAAGTTACGCGGCTGGGAGTTCACGGGCACCGGCGTCCATGCGGCGGGCGATGGCGCACGCCAAGCTGACTGGCGATGGCCAGCAACAGCACCGAACCACCGGAAACCGCAGGGAAGCTGGCCATGATCGGGGCACCTGGCCGCTGTCGGCGGGCGGTATTCCCGCAAGTCAGCAAGTCCAAGGTCCAAGGTGTCATGGTCGGCATGCCGGCCGCGGGCAGCAAAGAAGCGCCTGGCCGCCGCACAGGTTCAGTGGCACGCCGGACCAGACATGGTCCGTGCCGCCGCTGCCGGCATGGGCCACGCTGACGCCGGACGCGCTCATCCGGGCTAGCGCGGCGCTGAGCAGATCAGTGCCAATCCCGCGGCGCTGATGAGCGAGCGCAACGACCGGGATGTGCTGATGTTGAAGGAGCAGGCCTGCTGTCAGGCCCGTTGTGGGGGGGTGGCCAATGACTCCTGGACGTCGCGGTAGACCGGCACGATCTGGTCCAGGCCGATGAGCTGGATTATGTGCGCGGCGGGTGAGTCGCCCAGGGCAAGGCGCAGCTCGCTGCCGCTGGTGGCGGCCAGTTCGTGGGCGCGCGCGAGCGCGCTGACTCCCGATGAGTCACAGAACAAAGTGGCGGTCATGTCAGCCGTGATCACCTCAGGAGACTCGGCGGCCACGGCTGCCAGCAGGTCACTGACGCCGGAGGCGTTCGTTATGTCCATCTCGGTGGGCATAGTCACCACTGCGTGCCGGCCCGACCAGAGAACGCCCCGCTCAAGTGCGGTCCCGGTACCCGCTGGCTGAGATGAATCCGGCCCGCTGCCAGCTGGCTCACCAGGCGTCCGGCGGAGCATCAGCAGGGCAATGTCGTCGGTGTGCAGGCTGTAGCCGGCCATGGCTGCCATCACCGCCACACAGCCGGCCTCGGGATCTTGCGCGGTGACAGCCGCGCACAAGCGGCCGATGCCTTCGTCGATGGGCTGGTCGCGGCGCTCGACCAGCCCGTCGGTGTACAGGCACAGCACCGCGCCGGGCGGGAAGTCCAGGGTGCTCACCTGCCGTCGTTTTTGGCTGGAGACGCCGATGAGCACATCGGGGGCGATCTCAGCCTCAGCAGCAGGCTGGCCCGGGTGGGCGATGATGGGCGGCAGATGCCCAGCGGAGCAGATGCGCACCTGGTCGCGGGAGGGGTTGACCATCGCGCACAGCACGGTCGCCAGCGCGTCGGGCTCGAAGTACCGCATCTTGCGGTCCAGCCGGTCCAGCACTTCGGCGGGATCGGCTGTTTGCAGCGCGTAGGCGCGCAGCGCGCTGCGGATACGGCCCATGATCACCGCCGCCGGCAGGCCGGTGCCGGCCACATCGCCGATGACGGCGCACACCTCGCCCGAGGGCAGGGGAAAGACGTCATACCAGTCGCCGCCTATCTTCCCGGTGCCGGGAACGTAGCGGGCGGCCATCGCCAGTCCGCCGACCGCGGGCAGCGCGGAGGGCAGCAGGCTGCGCTGCAGCGCCTCGGTGGCCGCGCGGTCCAGCTGGGCGGTCAGCGCCTGGACCGCGACCGCGGCGCGGTCGGCGGCGAGCTGGAGCAGATCCACGTCGTGGCTGGTGAAGGCGCGGGGGCTCAGCGTGCCCACGTGCAGGACGCCGATGACGTTGCCGTCTGCCAGTAGCGGGGCACCCATCAGCGACCGGATCCCCTTCTCCAGCAAGATCGGGTTGATCACCTTGGTGTGATCGACCTCGTCCAGGATCACCGGGCTGCCCTGTGCCGCGATCCGCCCGGCGAAACCCTTCCCGACTGGTATCCGCACCCCCTGCTGGACCTCTTCTTCCAGCCCGCTCGCCGCCGTCGCCACCAGCTGGCCGGACCGACGGTCCAGCAGCAAGATCGCGGAGGTCTCGGCCCCCAGGGCCTCCTTCGCCCGCTCGACCAGCGCATCCAGCAGCGCCCGCGGATCAAGCATGGACAGCGCCGCATCGGTGATCGACTGGATATCACGCAGCTTGTCCGCCCACTCCGGCGGCGCAACCGGGCGCGGCGAGCTCGCCGCAAAAGCATCGTCATCGTGACTGAAGACAGAAGCCGGCACACTAGCCCCAGCGCCAGAATTTCGCTGATCGTTACGCATTCGCCCTCACCGCCTCTCACCAACGCCGGGCATCGAATCCGAGAGAGCGGGCCTGGCTTCTTAAGCCCGCCCCAAGCTGTCAGCCGATCCTAGTCCGGCAGTCCAGTGTCGATCATCTGGCTGGGCCCGTGGCCACCGGCCGCAGCCACATTAGGCGGCCCCCGGATGCGCCATCAGCCCACAGCGCGCACGACTGGATTATTAAGAGTTCAGGTGCATGTGCAGGCGGATGGCGGTGCCAGCCGCACTCGTGCGGATCTCGGCCAGGTCGCAGACCTGCTGGACGACCCATAGCCCGCGGCCGCCCCCAGCTGCGGCCGGATCCGGCTTTAGCCGTCCGGCCAGCGGATCGGTGATATGGCCGGTGTCACTGACCTGGCAAATGATCTCGCTGTCGGTGGCCCACAGGGTCAGGGTTCCCGGCTCGCTGGTGTGTGCGAAGGTATTGGCGGCCAGCTCGCCGACCGCAATGACCAGATCACCCGCGCGGCGCGGCGGCAAGCCGCTCCGGCGCGCCCGGCTGGCCGTGAAGGCGCGAACGCGAGCCAGGTCATCGCGGTATGTGAGTGCTTCAGCAGTAGCTGGAGGAGTGCTCAGCGCCCGGTCGCACTCATCGGGAATCGCGCCCGCTGCGTAAGTGGCGCTGTGCCAGCGCTGCCCGCCCTGGGTGAGTTCCGGGTGCGTGCGCTCCACGTTGGCGATCAGCTCGGTCCCGAGCCGGATGTCGTAGGTGCATAGGACGTTCACCGGCACATCGGCGAGGGCCAGGTTGACCAGGGCCTCATGCCGGATTACCTCGCGCAGTTCCTCCGCCGAGCGGGCGGGCCAGGCTGGTTCGTGCACGCACCAGATCACGCGGCCGTGATGGCGGCGAGCGAACAGGCTGATGGCGTCGATCAGCCGGGCCGGATTGAGGCCAATGCTGCGCATATCAGCCCAGGTCACCAGCCCGCCGTGCCCATTGAGCCGGGGCCGCAGCAATTCCAGGCCGGGCCTCGCGCACGCCACCAGCACCGGATCACCGGCGTGCGCTGCCGTCTCCACAAACCTGGCTACACCGACGGCGAACTCACCCAGGCTGGCGTACAGCAGCGCGGCATGGCGAAGCCTGGACACTCTGGCCTGGGCCAGCTCAGCCACCACAGCCCTAACCCTTCACCGATGTCTTTGCCGCCTGCCCTCCGCAGGCCCGGCTAAACACCGCACTATCCTGGCTCCGCAGCCGCGGGCCGCCGGGTTGAGATGCTGCACCCGGATGGTCAGCCGGTTGAAGGCGTCGAAGGCGATGATCCCGTGCACGAAGTGCCCGGTCAGCCGCCGCATCAGCTCGTGTCCCTCCTCGGGCTTGAGGTACATCGTCAGTCCCTCGGCGACGATCAGGGTAGGCCGATCGGCGGGGGACCTGCGCCTACGCGGGTTGACCTTCGCCCGCCAGAAGCCGTAGTCCATCTGCTCGACCGCGGCTTCGGCCATCGTGTCACCAAGGATCGGCTGCCGCGCCCGGGCGTCCCATGCCCGCCCGCACAAGGTTACGAGCAGCGTCTCCTGCGCCTCAGACAGCCGCACCCGCACCTGGGCGATGCCGCACAAGGTTACGCGGCACGCAGGCCAACCGCACGACCCCAGGGAATGGTCCAGGACCCCACGCCGGACGATGCGGCTCCGCGACCGGGACCAAATGACGCGATGCAGATCCGGTAGATCTGGGACAACCATGGCCAGCGACCGTCGGCGGTATCTAAGCGCGCAGAACGAGACCTCTGCCGGTGACCGGCTGCGGACGCGGACGTTCGGACGAATACCATCGAGCATGCCCCGCGGACCGGGAGGTATGAGGAGATGGGCAGAGGCAATGTCACCGACCAGGAGCTCGCCGACCTCGTCGAGCGGACGGCGGAAGCGGCCTCCGCGCTGATCCGCGGAGACATCCGCCGGTACCTCAGGCTCATCGGCCGCAATGATGACTACACGCTGATGGCGCCGTCGGGTGGAGAGCCCCGACGTGGATTTGACGCCTCGGACCAAGCCGTTGAAGCGCTTGCTTACTGTTTCCGCGGCGGTGGCGAGGCGGATCTGCAGGTCTTCGAGTCCTACACGTCCGGCGACCGCGTGGTTCTAGTGGCCGTCGAGCGCCGGCCCCAGGCGTGGCAGTTCCTCAGGAGGCTGTAATGACGGTACACATTGACGAGGAGGCGCTGCGGTCAAGCCTGCAGCGGCTTCGCGAGGCCGCGTTCGACGCTGACGTGGTAGGCGTCATGAAGCGCACCGTCGATGCCGTTCATGGCGTGTTCGGCTACGGCGGCGCCGGCATCATGTTCATCACAGAGTCTGGGTACCTGTCCTATGTGGCGGCCTCTGACGAAGCAGGCCGTCAGTTGGAGGAGGCTCAGGCGTCGGTCGGCCAGGGGCCTTGCTATGAGTCCTATGTCTACGCGCGTGAGGTCGTAAGCATTGACGTGCACGCCGACAGCCGCTGGCCGGATTTGCGCACTCAGCTCTCGTTCCAGGTGCGGGCAGTCGCCGGCACCCCGATCCTGCTCGGCGGCAGTCCAGTCGGCACTTTGAATGTCTACCGCGACGAACCCGTCGAATGGGACAAGTCAGATGTCAACGCTCTGACTGCTTACAGCAGTCTCATCGCGGAAATCTTGGCCACCGCGCTCGCAGCTCAGGAACGCGGCCTCGTGGCGGACCAGCTGCAGTATGCCCTGGACTACCGGGTGGTCATCGAGCGTGCCGTCGGTTACCTCATGGGTACTCATCGCCTGGACGCGGTCACTGCCTTTGACGTGCTGCGCAAGCGAGCGCGCGATTCACGCCGACGTATCGCCGACGTGGCCACCGAGATGCTCGGCGGGACTACCGGACCTGCCAGTGAAGATCGAGTTGGTGATCTTCGCTCCTCGGCCCTGGGCCTGAACGGCCTGCCCGGACCGGAGACCAGCCCAGCGGTGTAGCTCGCGCCGCGGGGCAGCAACTCGGCTTGCTGTTTGCAGGAAGGCACAGGGCACGGTAGATTGCCCCGAGTTCCGCCGTGTGTCCGCGGATCGCACCTCTGGAGGTGGCGGTCTGTGGCATATCGGTTTCGCGAGCGGGGTGGGCTCGTCGCGGCGGGACGTTTCCCTTTTCTGCGCTGTGTAGCGCTGGCTGCAGGTAAGCCTGCCCAGGCCAGAAGTTTCTACAGCGACCGCAGGTTGCGGGTCTCGTTTGCACGGCTCCGTCGTATGGCATCAGCCAGTTCTGCGGGTCAACTGTCATCGCCTGGGGCCGGTCACCGGCTTCGGGACCTTCGCGGACCATCGTCAGCGGGCGGTGCTGGTACTAACGCCATGTTCCCGGTCACAGCGGTGATCGCCTCCACGGAAGCGCGGCCGATGAATGCGAGCGCGTACCTAGCCATCATCACCGAGCTCGACGGCCAGCGGTCAATGCTGCGGCTGCAGGGCGAGCTTGACGTGTCTAACAGGGAGCGTCTGCGCCGCGCCATCAGCAGCGCCTTGGAGCGCCACCCACCGATCCTCGTGGTGGACCTGTCCGGGCTCAGCTTCACCGACTGCGCCGGTGTTTCGGTCCTGGTCTGGGCGCACAAGCGCCTGGCCGGACAGGGGCGAGGACTCGTCATCACTGGCACAAGGCCGATCGTCCGGCGGCTGCTACGCCTTACAGATCTGGACACATATCTGCACCTCAGCTCCCCGGAGGCGCTAAATGACGACCCAGATGAGAGCGCCTATATCTGACCGCAGGCCTTGGCTCAGCCGATCTCCTGCTAGGAGGGAGAACCCCGTTGGTGAGATAGACCCGGTGGCCCGGAGGTTGGGAAGGGCTTGTACGGCAGAAACGATGGCGCCTTCTGCTACATCACCCGAGGCGGGCCGGGAGCGTCCGATCAGCTGCGTGGCCGTCTGGCGCTCCAGCGCCTGCCCGTAGGTGCGGCGCTAGTCGGCTTTGCCGTCCGAGTTGGGCGCTGCGGGTGGGCTGAT
>DAITAE010000713.1:0-2207 GCA_036824445.1 Streptosporangiaceae bacterium
CGGCGGACGACGTCAAGGTGGTCGCTGGTCCAGATCACCCGGACCGCGGTGGCGCTGGCTCTGCCGTCGTCACCGAGCAGGTCGCGGCGTACGGCCTGGACGAGGCGGCCGTCGGCGGCCTTGTCGTGAGCGAGCGGCTGGGGTAGCTCACCGCCGGTGATCATGATGGTCGCGAGACCGTCGTACCAGCCCGTGACGCGTTCAGCCGCGCCCAGAATCTCATGGCGTGCAGCGGCAACGTGGCCACTCGCTTGGCCGTCGTCGCCTCGCCAGAGGTCCAGTATCGCGTCAGCCTCCAGACGCAGTCCGACAACCCCGGTGACCAGCCCGGCCACATCGGCAAGCGGGAACCGTTTCGCACCGCGCTCGGCCAGGTACGTGCGGAACGCGTCATCGAGCCGGCGCGATGCCGCAGCGGCCCGGGCAGCGTCGCTGGCCAGAGCCGGGAGTGCGGGCGTGCTTGAGTCGTCGCGTGACATCCCGAATCGCACCGTGCTGGCGAGGTAGCTCACGCCGTCGGCGTACGCCTTCGCCAGCGCCTGGCGGAGCGCAGGCGCCGCGCCCCGCGGCCAGAAGAGGACGCCCACGACCAGGCTCACGCCAACCCCGATGGCAACGTCTTCGATCCGCACCAGGCCGACGCGCCATCCGGTCGGCTGGATGATGTTGAACAAGATCACCAGTGTGAGCGTGAACGCCGCCTGCCCTCCAGCGAACGAGATGACAGCTGGAGCGACCCCGGCAAGAAAAACCGCCAGTGGCAGCAGGAACCACAGCAGCGTGGTGTGCGTGCCGATCCCCACGAGCAGGGCCGCGCCGATGATGAAACCCGCTACCGTGCCGAGCATGGCCCGAAGGGCGTCCTGCCCGGTGTTCAGCGCATTCGAGCGCAGCACCGACAGCGTGCCGAGGACCACCCAGAACGAGTGCTGGACCCCGGCCAGTCTCGAGGCGAGCACCGCCAGCCCCAGCCCGGCCGCACCACGCAAGCTGTTGTGCAACCAGACCGAGTGCGGCTCGAGGTAGGACGTGATCCGTTCCCGCGCCGCGGACAGCGTCCCCGGCACACCCTCGGGCTGGCGGCCAAGCCACCGCTCCCGCCAGCTCCGTCGCTCGGCGGCCGCGGTCAGCTCGACGTTGCGCGCGATGAGCGAGACCGCGTAGCTCAGCTCCTCCGCACGGAAGGCGGGGTCAAGCGAGGTGATGAACTCGCTGACCGGCCCCCCGCCCGCGGCCAGGTCGCTCGCTGACGGCTCAGGCTTGACCGGCGCGCCGGCCGCGGCCGGGTCACTCGCCGGCCGCAGGGACCGGACAGGCAGGTCGGCCGTCACGCCTTCCTGCATTTTCGCGTGCGCAGCAGCCAGTTCGGTCAGCGCGGCGTCGAGCTCATCGCTGCTCCCGCCCCTGGAGTCGAGGAGATCCGCGGCACGTTCGAGAACCGCGGCCGCGGCCTCCTTGACCCTCAGCGCTGCGCGGTTGACGCCGTCGCGGTGGAGCCCAGACTGAATGACAATGCTGTTCAGCCAGTTCAGCTCGTCTACCAGGCGCACGGTCGTCCTAGCGGGAGTGCTCAACCCGGTTGGGCGGTAGGGCGTCGCCAGGAAGGCACTGCGCAGCGCCTCGACCGCCTGGTCCGCATGCGCAGCCGCGTGATCGCGATCCAGCGCAAAATGTTCGTCCATTCCGCTGAGCAGGTACGCGACCCACGCACGCAGCCGGGCTGCCAGCGCCCGGCAGGCGACGGCCGCGGCACCACGCAGCCGGTCGCGCGCTGGCGCAGGCCACAGGAACGCCACCGCAACCACTGCGACACCTCCGGCCATCCCCCAGCCGGCCAGCCGTTCGGGCACCGTCGACGCCGGAGCGGCCAGCGACACCGGCAAGATGAAAGCCAGCAATAGCGCCGTGGTCGCCCCGGCCAGCACCGAGCTGACCACGCCAGCAAAGATCACGCCGAACCCCACCACCGCCATCGCAACGGCCGCGAGCCACGCGGTCTGCGAGGCCAGCGTGGCAAGGCAGACGAACACCCCGCCTGTCACGGCTAGCGCTGCCTCCGCCTGGAGGCGTTCCGCCATGGGGCCGCCGAAGTCGACCAGGAGCAGCATCGCGAAAGACCCAAACGCCGCGAACGTAGCCAACTGCGGGTTGCCGATGACCTTGTCGCCCAAGGCGAACATGGCCGGCATGATGATCGCTGTCCGGGT
>DAITAE010000714.1:0-2206 GCA_036824445.1 Streptosporangiaceae bacterium
GCCCTGGCCAGGTCGCCGACGACCTCGATCGCCTCACCCGGGCCACGGGCGTTGAAGCTGAGGAAATGCCGGCCGCGCATGGCTTCCAGCGCCCGGGCGAGATCCGGGTCGCCCGACCGGCCCGCCGAGCGTGCGGCCGCCGCGATCGTGGCCGAGTCGGCGGTGTAGCGGGCCAGCAGTGCCCGGTTGGTGAGGGCGGGCAGCGGCTGCATCGGGTCACCCGGGCCGCCAGGCAGTATCGCGGCTGTGGTCGCGAACACGGCGGCTGCCGCGGCGGCGGTGACGGCGGCGACCGTGGCGGCGCGGCGGAGTCTCATGGCAGCGTCCTTCCTGTCCAGCGGGGTGCTGGCTAGGAAATTACGGACGTGACGGCGTAGCCGGCGTCGGCCTGCGGAGCCCATTTGGGGCCTGCCGCGCAGGTACCGCGGCGTCAGCCGGAAGCGCTACCCGGCCCGCCGCCGGCGGCGGGCCACCCCCTACCTGGGTATGCCCTCGCAGATACGCCGCTGGGGGCACGAAACGCACATCCCGTCGGCCTACCCTGAATGCATGAGCTCTGGTCCGGCGCGCACGATCAGGGCAGCGTTCGAGGCCGGTGTCACACAGCCGCCGGCGCCGCGCCCGCACTGGCTGCGGCGCGGGCGACTCGACTTCGTGGCCATCGCTGACGCGGTCATCGCGGCCGTCAGCTTCGGCCTCACGAACTCCGCGCTTGGGGCCCTGAACGCCCAGCACGGCCACCCGCACAGCGTGCAAGAGCTCCTGCTGGTCTCGTTCCTGCTGTGCGCGCCGCTTCTCCTGCGCAACCGCTTCCCACTGTCCGCGTGGTCGGCGTCGGCGCTCGCCATGATCTTGACCAACCTGCTGATCCATCCGCAGTCGCTGGGGTCGGCCCCCTATGTCCCGGCCGGGGTCATCGTCTACGGCCTGTGCCTGTACGCGGTGGCGGTCCGCTGCACGGCATGGGTAGTGGCTGACGCGGGCGCGGTCACGGCGGCCGGCGCGGTCTTGATCAGCTGGCAGACCGGAGGGGTCGCCATCATCCTCACCGTGGTTGTGCTGCTCGGTGGGGTCATCGTCCGCACGCGGCGCAGCAGCCGGGAGCAGCTGGCGGTGGCCGAACGCCGCCACGAAGGCGAGCGCGCGCTGCTGGAGGAACGGCAGCGCATCGCCCGTGAGCTGCACGACGTGGTCGCCCACCACATGTCGGTGATCGCCATCCAGGCGGAGGCCGCTCCCTACAAGACCGCCGACCCGCCGAAGGAGCTGGTCGAGAGCTTCACCGAGATCCGCGCCAGCGCGCTGAGCGGCCTCGGCGAGCTGCGCCGCGTGCTGGGCGTGCTGCGGAGCGAACGGCCGGATATCGCCCCGCAGCCCGGCCTGGACGATCTGGCGGGGCTGCTCGACTCCGCCCGCAGCGGCGGCGTGACGGTCACGACCAGTGTCAGCGGCACCCCCCGGCCGATACCGGAGGGGGTGGACCTGTCCGCTTACCGGATCGTGCAGGAGGCGCTGAGCAATGCCATGCGGCACGCGCCCGGTGCCGCGGTACAGGTGCACCTTCACTATGGCGAGGCCGCCCTGGTGATCGAGGTCCGTAATGACGCGAGCGCTCCAGGGAGCCCGGCCGGGTGGGAACAGCCGGGTGCGGCGGGAAGCGGCTCCGGCGGCGGTCAGGGCATCATCGGCATGCGGGAACGCGCCGCCATGCTGGGGGGGCACCTCGAGGCCCGCCGCAGTGCGAACGGCGAGTTCCTGGTGACCGCCGCCTTGCCCCTGGACGGCGGCCCCGGGGGCGCGCCGTGACCATCCGCGTCGTGGTCGCCGACGACCAGGGGATGGTGCGGTCCGGATTCTCCGTCCTGCTGAACGCCCAGCCCGATATCCAGGTGATAGCCGAGGCCACGAACGGCCAGGAGGCGATCGCCCGGGCCGCGGAACTGCACCCGGACGTGATCCTCATGGACGTCCGGATGCCGGTGCTCGACGGCCTGCAGGCGACCCGGCGGATCACCGAGATGGCCGGCGCGCCGAAGGTCCTGGTGCTGACCACCTTCGACCTCGACGACTACGTTTACGAGGCCCTGCGCTCCGGGGCCAGCGGTTTCCTGCTCAAGGACGCCTCCGCCCGCGAGCTCGCCGACGCGGTGCGGCTGGTGGCGGCCGGCGACGCACTGCTCTCCCCCGGCGTCACCCGGCGCCTCAT
>DAITAE010000715.1:0-2206 GCA_036824445.1 Streptosporangiaceae bacterium
CCAGGTCACCGCCTTTTTAGTCTCTGACGCTTGTGACGTCCTGAATGAGTGCTGCGGGACCTGGCGTGTCCCGGGACGGTGACGTCCTAACGTTCCTGTAAACGAAGGTGGCCTGTTCGATCATGTCGGTGTCAACGGTCCGACGTGAAGGAGCAGGCCAATGCGAAGGGTAGCCCCGTCTGTGATCGCTCGCGAGCGGCTGCATGAGCTGCTGGATGGCGCCGCCGAGCGGGACGTGAACATCGTCTCCGAGCTGGTGCAGGTGATCAGCGAGCTGGTGGTGCAGGAGCTGATGGAAGCCGAGCAAGCCGACTTCCTGGGCGGGCGCGGCCACTACCAGCGGCGCGAGGATGGGCAGCGCGGTTTCCGCAACGGCTATGAGCCACGCCGGGTCCGCACCGCCGAGGGCCCGCTCTCCGTCCAGGTGCCGCAGGTCCGCGGCGCGGGGACCCCGTTCCGGTCCACGCTGATGGGCTTTTTGGAGGGCAACTCCGATGTGCTGGAGCGGCTGGTCACTGAGATGTATGCGCGCGGGCTGTCGACCCGCGACATCGAGGACGCGTTCCGGGATGTCACCGGCGAGCTGCTGATCAGCCGCTCGGCGGTGTCGGAGATCACCGACCGGCTATGGGCCGGTTATCAGGAGTTCATTGCCCGGGACCTGGCCGAGATCGAGGTGGAGTACCTGTTCACCGATGCGGTCTTCGAATCGCTGCGGGCCCAAGGCGCCAAGGAGGCGCTGCTGGTGGCCTGGTGCATCGCCGCCGACGGCCGCAAGCACCTGCTGCACCTGGCAGTCGGCAACAAGGAATCCACAGCCTGCTGGACCGAGTTCTTCCGCAACCTGCTCAGCCGCGGGATGCGACTGCCCACCACCATCACCTCCGACGGCGCGCCCGGGCTGATCAGCGCGATCCAGGCCTGTTTCCCCGCCTCGATCCGGATCCGCTGCTGGTTCCACAAGCTGGGCAACATCCGGGCCAAGCTCCCAGATGAGACCGCCGGGGAGGTTCTCGCCCACGTCTACGCGGCCCGGGACGCGCCCACCCTCGATGCGGCCCGGGCGGCCGCGGACCGCGTCATCAGCACCTTCGCCCGCGACTACCCGTCGGCGGTCGCCTGCTTCCAAGATGACCTCGATGCGCTGCTGGCCATCCACCGGGTGCCGGTCCGCCACCGCATCCGGGTGCGCACCACCAACCTCGCCGAGCGGTCCTTCGAAGAAGAACGCCGCCGCACCAAGGTCATCCCGCGGCTGATGGATGAGAAAGCCGCGCTCAAGCTGGTGTTCGCCACCATGATCCGCGCCGCCGAACGCTGGTGCCGGGTCTCGGTCACCGACCTGGAACGTCACCAGCTCAAGCTGCTGCGCGCCGAACTCGGACTCGACCCACCGCCGGCAACAACAGAACCCAAAACCCGCCAAAAGGCGGTCGCCGCATGATCAACAGGCCAGCTGTTTACAGGACCGAGAGGACTTGACCCGTGGAGCCCCCTTCGCTCCCGGTTCTCCGGTCATGGTCGAACCCTCCTGGCAGTCAGTTCTGCACCGGGGCTCTCACTGTGAGCCCCTCGGGACCGGGCTGAACAAGCGCCAGTAAGGGCGCCGCCCGGGACCGCACCGCTCCAGACCACCCTACGGACCACAGAGTCGTGCCCGACACGTGCCCATGGTTCAAGCGCACCTAGGTCCACCCAGGTCAAGCGGCCTTAGCATGATCATCTAAGCGCCATCCGCACCGTGGTCCGCCACGTCCGTGCCAGATGCCTGCGAGTCAGTTCGCTCGGGCTAGAGCTTGTAGCCACAAGAGGCCCCAGAGTGCGGGGCCAGTTTCCTGCCCCAGCAATTCCATACCCATCCTCGACGGTCGCGGCTGCGAACTATCTGCGACCCCGTGCCGCGGGGCGCATGGAACACAAAGGAGGTGGCAATGACCCGGCGCGTACGCCGGTGGGTCGCAGCAGCGGTGGCCGTCGCCGCAACCGGGCTGATGGTTGGCCTCGCGATCGCCGCCACGACAGGCGTGAACCAGAGCTGGTCGCGCGGCTTCTCCGACCCGATCCGCACCCTCGATGTTTCCGGGCCCGGCTCCGTAAGGGTTACCTCATGATTACCGGAACGGCGTCAGGGCGAACGCTGGCAGAGCTCGGCGAAGAGGCCCGCGAATCGCTTGCTGAGAGGCCACTGCCCGCGTAATCCACCGGA
>DAITAE010000203.1:0-4101 GCA_036824445.1 Streptosporangiaceae bacterium
ACGGACAGGCCCGGCACCTCGCGAGCGTAGGAATCATCGAACCGGAACAAGGTCGTCGCCACGGTCATACCGTCAAGGCTACGAACCAGGCGGCCTACCGCAGACTGCTCCCGGCCGTCCGGTTCCTCACCAGCAGTTTCAACCACGTGGTTGACGAACCGGTGGTCGCGGTTCTACGATTACTTTCAACCAGGGGGTTGAAACGAGGGATCAAATGACGGCGGACACACTGTCCCGGGTCTTCTCTGCTCTTGCCGATCCGACGCGCCGCAGCATTGTGGCCCAGCTTGCCGACGGTGACGCAACGGTGAACCAGCTAGCTGAGCCGTACCGGATAACGCTGCAGGCAATCTACAAGCACCTGCGGGTGCTCGAGGACGCCGAGCTGGTTAGCCGGCCGCGCGGGCCGCAGCCTCGGCCGGTGCACCTGGAGACGAAGGTCTTCGACGTGATGGACGCCTGGATCGAGCGCTACCGGCGCCGGGCTGAGCAGCGGTACCGCCGTCTCGACGCCGTCCTGGCGGCGATGAACGAAACCAACGACGAGGATGGAGCCCACCATGACCAAGACCATGGAGACAACCATCGAAGCTGACCCGAAGCTGCCGATCATCCGTATGACTCGTGAGTTCGCGGCAACGCCTGAACAGCTATTCCGGGCCCACACCGACCCGGCTCTGTTCGCCCAATGGGTTGGCCCGAGCGCCATGGACACTCGGATCGAGCACTGGGACGCCCGCACCGGTGGCAGCTGGAGGTTCGTCTCGGTGCGCGAGGGCGAGGAGTACGCGTTCCGCGGCTGCTTTCACGAGGTGCGCCGCGACCGTATCGTGCAGACCTTCACCTTCGAGGGTGAGCCCGACGGCGTCGCGCTGGAGACGTTGTGGTTTGACGACCTCGGTAACGGTCGCTCCCGGCTGCGCACGCAGTCGCTGGTCGACAGCTTCGAAGGCCGGGACGCCTGGCTGGCGAGCGGCATGGAGACCGGCGTCAACGAGGGTTACGCGAAGCTCGACGGGATGCTTGCCGATGGCGCTGTCTGACCGGCCCGCCGAGCGGCACCGGCAGGTCGGCCAGGTGTTCACCGACCGGGTCCGCGGGACTTCTTCCTGGGACGCCCCGTCCCCGGTCGCTGGCTGGGTCGCTCGCGACATCGTGCGACATCTGACCCAGTGGCTCTCTGGGTTTGTCTCCGCCGGCGCGGCCATCGAGTTGCCCAGCGGGCCGTCCGTGGACGATGATCCGGTCGCCGCCTGGCAGATCCACTGCGCCGCCGTGCAAGCGATACTGGACGACCCGGCGACCGCGGAGCGGGTCCTGGCCAATCCGCACATCGGCGCACTGCCCCTGGACCGCGCGATCGACCAGTTCTACACCCCAGACGTTTTCATGCACACCTGGGACCTTGCCCGCGCCACCGGCCAGGATGACCGGCTGGACCCCGACTTCTGCGCCCAGCTGCTCGCCGGGATGGAGCAGATGGAAGAGGCCATCCGGTCCTCCGGCCATTACGGGGCGAGAGTCGAGGTGCCCGGCGATGCCGATCCGCAGACCAAGCTGCTGGGGTTCATCGGCCGGGATCCTTTCTGGACAGCTGCCAAATCGTCACAGGTGTGAGCTGAGCCGGCTCCAGAGCGCATGCCGGGCCAGGCGGCTTGACGCAAGGAAGGGTGCATGTCACGAGAATTGGGCCTTAATCGCCGCAGAGACACTCAGGAACTTCGATCACGATTTCCTGGAGGGCGCCGTCCGGCTGATGCGAGACCGGCAAACCGATCGCCGAGGTGACTCGGGATCTGGGTTCAACGCCGGAACGTTCGGAAGGTCAGGTGGCGATGTGGGCGAGCAGGTGATAGACGACGAAGGCTGGCCACAGGATGGCTTCGATGACGGCCCACACATGGGCCCAGAATCCGGCGGCGTGCTGCCAGTAGTAGACAAGAGCTCCGATGAATCCCAGACCGTAGACTGCGCCTCCACCGCCGCCCCGCACAACGGTCCTTGTCCTCGACGTTCCCGACATGTGGTCCTCCCTCTCCTCGACGCGGCGAGTCTGTCACCTCCCTGCGCTGGTGCACAGCAGTGCCGCCCACTCCGCCTGGCGCCGCCCTGCCGAACCGGTAGTCACAGCGTGGGGTGTCAGCGGATAATCCAGGCATGACTGCCAGGTGCTGGACGTGCGGCCGGTTTGTGCGTGCCTGCCGAGAATGCGGTGCCCGTTACTGCGGCCGCTGCCAGCAGATGCAGCATGACCACAGCTGGGAACCTAAGCGCAAGCACAAGCGGGCCAGCCGGCGAAGGCTCAGGCAACTCCTGGCTGGCCGCTAGGGAACGCGGTTACAGGGATTGAATAGCCGGGGTCTGGCCTGCTACCAGCCGCCCTAGATCAAAGCGGTGGCTCCGTCGCGTGCAACTCAAGGACGGTGATCTCGGCAGTCTTCGGCGAGGGGAAGCCGGCCGAGGTCAGCACATCTTCGAACTCCTCGCTCGCCCAGCGCGTGCGAACGCGCTCCTCCGACTCCCACACGCCGATGATGTACAGGGCCCCTTCGCCGATCGCGCAGTGGTGGCGCAGTTCCCCTGCGCCGGTTGCGCCGCCGCGGCTCATGATCAGCGCATGCGCTCTGTCGTAGGCAGCTCTCAACTCGTCTACGTCGCCGTCAAAGCGGGCAATCAGCATGACAGCCATAGCGTCACGGCTGACGGGTTGCCCGGTGGGCGGCGGTGAGGTGGTAGGCAAGCAGCAGGGCCACCAGCACGACCATGATCACGATGCTGAACGGGAGAGTGAGGATCGGGGTGGCTGCCGCGGCCGCCAAGATCAGAGCTCCGGTGAGAAGCGTCAGTTGGCGGGCTGCGGGTTCGCCGCTCCCGCGCGTGCTGAGCTGTGCCAGGACGACGATGTATATCGTGACCGGGATGGCCACGGTAAAGGCCGCGAAGGACGGGGTGACGCGGGTGCCGTGGGTGAGAGTGCCGATCACGACCTGAAGCCCGGCGCCGAGGGCCGCGACCGCGGCGAAGATCAGGTAGTGCGCGAACGCCCACACGAACGTCCAGCGCAGCGATTGCCGGATTTCCTCGGTAGCGGAGTGCTTGAAATACGACCACCACAGCGCGAAAACAAGCAGCAGCCCGGCGGCTGCCGCGGTGATGAGGCCGGGCGAGGGCCGGCTGTGGTCCACCGCTTCCTGCATTGCGGTGGCGATCGCTGCAACGACCTCCCCGAGCACGATGATGGTGAATTCTCCGTACCGCTCGGCGATGTGTCCCGGATGCCAGGGCGTGGGCCGCCCGCCGAACTCGGCCCAGGCCGGTACCGCCAGCTCGGCGGCCACCAGCACGAAAAAGCCGGTCAGGTGGGCCAGCCCCGGCAGGAAGAGCCAGCCGATCCAGCACAGCTGGACCACGGTGACGCCGGCCGCGTACCGCAGCGTGCCGGCGCGGCCTTCAGGGTGGCTCTGGGCAGCGCGCAGCCACTGGGTCACCAGGGCCATCCGCATGATCACATAGCCGACAACGGCGATGGTGAAGTCGAAGTGCTCGAACGCCGCAGGGATCCCGGCCGCGAAGACCAGCACACCCGCCATCTGCAACAACGTGAGCAACCGGTAGGGCACGTCGTCGGTGTCGTAGGCGGAGGCGAACCAGGTGAAGTTCACCCAGGCCCACCACAGGCCGAAGAAAACCGCCGCGTAGCCCGCCAGCGCGTGGCCCACATCCCCTTGCGCCAGCGCGTGGTGCAGCTCGATGCCCGCCCGCGCCACCGCAACCACGAACGTCAGGTCAAACAGCAGCTCCAGCGGCGTGGAGGCACGGTGTGCCTCGGCCGGATCGCGGCCAGACATCCGCCGCACCCACGGCAGCGGGCGTGATGCGGACTCGCTCATCCCATGTCACCGGCACGGGCAAATGTGAACGCCATCTCCACGTTCTACCAGCCAGGTAGCGGACCGAGGCGAGGGCTATCCCGGCCGAAGATGCGACATCACCATCCGGCCGCGCGAACGTTCGTGATCGTGGTCGATCAGCGGTCGCGGTGGGCGGCACCGCCGTCGGCCACGCCGTCCACCGTGGACCACGGCGTGGCGGGTCGTGCCA
>DAITAE010000203.1:4201-7854 GCA_036824445.1 Streptosporangiaceae bacterium
CGCCGGTGCGGAACATGGCCTCGATCCCTTCTCACCAAGGGATCGAGGCCATGCTGTCGACCGCCCAGCCCGTGATCATGGACCACCACGCGGGGTTCAGGTCGAAGTAACTAGTCCGCCGGGAACCGGTTGGCGCGCCAGAAGGCTTCCCACATCGAGACCTGCTCGTCGTTGATGCGCTTGAGAGCGCGGGCGGCGCGCCGCACTGGCTGCAAGGCCCGGGGGCGAGGTGCCGGCTTGTTAGCTGTCATCGAGATCACACATCTCCGGTTGGCTGTGGCTGGTCCGCCACGGTCAGGCGCGAGGTGAGACGCAGATCGAGGTCATGCGTCCCTGCCCGCCCCGCCGTTGGCTGGCTTAGCCGTTTGGACTTGGACACTTTCGAGAATCGCGCTAAGGCACCCCGGCCCGCATCGGGCGGGCGCCCTATTTCTGGCGACCCTTCGCCCTTGCAGCCTCTAAGGCACGGCTGAGCAGGTCTTGCCGACAATCGCCCTTGGTCGTTGACTTCGGGGTTGACCTGCGGCGGCGCGGCTAGGCGGGTGCCTGGTCAGGGGCTGGCAGCAACCCGAGCTGACCCATGGTGCCGATGGTGTCGACCACGCCCCAGTGCTCGGCGATCTGGCCGCGCTCGTTGAACCGGACGAGGTAGATGGCGTCCATCGCAAAGGTCCTGCCGGTGGCGGGCATGCCGGGGATGAAGCCGCCGCTGTCGGTGCCGTGGTAGGTGGCCCGGATGGCGACCTTGTCGCCGGCGGCGACCATGTCGTGGACATCGACGGTCATGTCGGGCGAGGCGGCGAAGAAGATCCGGTAGGAGTCGATGGCACCATGCTTGTCGGGAGTGGTTCCCGGGAAGACCTGGTGCTCGACGAAATCGTCGGCCAGCCAGGCATCGGCGTGGTCGAGGTTCTTGCTGCCGAACACCTCCCGCGCGAAGGTGGCGACGGTTTCCTTGTTCTGCTCGGGCGTGGGCATGCACGTCTCCTCACTGTCGGGCGCCGGTGGCTACCGTGGCCCCCGATGGCAGGAGGCCGGCGGGCACGTGGGCGGCAATGGCGGCTGCGACGGTGGCCGCGACCTCATGGGCGGCCTGCACGGCATCGGGCACGCCGTCGGTGCTGGCGGCCTCGGCGCACCGCTGCGCGAGGAACGCGCTTCGCTCGTGGAGCAGCGCCCAGGCGGGTTCGCGCCAGGGAACCATGTTGCCCAGGACGTAGTACACCTCGAAACTGAACCCCGCCGTGCGGCCATCATGCGGCGGCCCGGCCGGGAGGGTGGTGAGCGCGGCCGCCAGCGGCCGCAGCACCCCGGCCATCATGTCGATCGCCGCGCCGGTGAGGACTGACAGTTGCTGCTCGGTCTCGTCGGTGTGGGTGAAGAACCGGTTGAGGAGCTGCAGCACCAGCTCGTAGGCCATCGCCGCGAGCTCGGCCACCCGCCTTGTCAGCGGATCGGTGATGACCGGCTGGGGCGCGACGATGCCGAACGGCTGTCGCGTGTAGCCGGGCAGGACGGGGCGGGCGGGCTCGAACGAGGGATCACGCTGCCGCAGGTCGTGGTAGTCCTGCCACATGGTGAGGAACCGGCCGTAGTGCGCGGTGCGCCAGTCGCCCGCGCACCCCTCGCCTGTTCGATGATCTCTTCCACCGCCGCGAGCGCCGAGGCGAGATCCGTGACCGCGATCAGCTGCGGCCAGCCCAGCAGCTCCGGGGTGGCCTGGGCCCGCGGGGATCCCACGAACACCGCCCGCTCTCCGCAGCTGGCCGTCAGGCCGCGCAGCCCATCGGCGATCCCCCGGTACAGGTGCCCGATCGTGGCGAACTCCTGGCCGCGCGGCAACGCTTCCGCGGGCTGCACCGGCTCACGCGTCGGCCCGGACGGGACAAAACCCGCCGCGTCATCCAGCTCGATGCCCTCCGGGCGCTCCAGGAACAGGAAATGCCGCAGCGCCTGCTCGCCGAACGGCAGCAGGTCAAGCTGCACCCCGGCCGGGAAATACCCCGACCGCTGCGGGAAGTTGGGCCGGCCAAACACCGGTGCCGCGCCGATCGCCGTCATCAGGTTCGACACCAGCGCCAGGTGCAGCATCTCCTGTACCGCGATCTCGCGGAGCGTCTTCCGCCACCGCCCGACCGCCTCGGCCTGGCCCGCGGCCAAGCCATCGCCGCTGCCGTCCCTGAGGCTGAACTCCGCGTACAGGTACTCGCACATGATCATGTGCTCAAGCTGCGCAGCCTCGGCGAGCAGCCACCACAGCTGCTCCCGATGCGCCACCACCACCTTGGGCTCCGTCACGGACCCACCCCCCCGGCAGATCGCGTCCATGGCCCCTCCTTGGTACCCGGGGAGCGTGGCGCAGGCGTGCAACCGCGATGGAAGCCATGTGGAGGCGGGCGCTAGCGGCCCGGCCGCAGCGGTTCACGCAGCAGCCGACCACGCGGACACGCGATCACCAGCACGGCACGTGGCAAGCGGGCTCGGACGGTAACCGCAGCACCAGCCGGAATCCGAGGTGACTCGTTGAGGTGTCGATCGCCTGGGCCATCCGCGCGGCGGGGCGGTAGCGGCGGCAGTAGTTCGGCGCGCAGAGGTGCGAGCCGCCTTTCATGACCTTGCGCGGGATGCGGGCCGGGTCCCGCGGGTCGGCGCTTTGCTCACGGCCG
This sequence comes from Streptosporangiaceae bacterium, assembly GCA_036824445.1. Taxonomy (GTDB): domain Bacteria; phylum Actinomycetota; class Actinomycetes; order Streptosporangiales; family Streptosporangiaceae; genus UBA9676. The sequence continues at coordinate 6,868 of DAITAE010000203.1, forward strand.
CCGCCGGGGACGGTGCAGCACGCGTGTGCCGTGGGTGGGTGCCCGGTGTACCAGTCCGATGTCCACTCCCAGACGTTGCCGATCATGTCGTAGAGGCCGTACCCGTTGGCGGGGAACGCGCCGACCGGCGAGGTTCCCTCATACCCGTCGTCGCAGGTGTTCTCGATCGGAAACTCGCCCTGCCAGGTGTTGGCCATCCAGTCTCCTCCGGGGTTGAATTCGTCTCCCCAGGAGAACTCGGTGCCGTTCAGCCCACCGCGGGCGGCCAGCTCCCACTCGGCCTCGGTGGGGACGGCCTTGCCTGCCCAGCTCGCGTAGGCGGCGACATCTGCCCAGGCGACGTGCACAACTGGATGGTCTGGCTTGTTGCGGATCGAGCTGCCGGGTCCCTGCGGGTGCCGCCAGTCCGCGCCTGGCACGGGCGTCCACCAGTTGTGCGGATCGGCCAGGCTCACCCGGTGCCGCGGTGCCACGAACACGGCGGAAAACGGGACGAGCATCTCCGGCCTGGCGCCGGGGTAGTCCGCGGAGTCGGGCGCCTGCTCGGCTGCGGTGACATGCCCGGTCTTGCGCGCGAACCGGCCGAATTCCCGGTTGGTGACCGGGCAGGGATCGATCCAGAATCCGCCGACCGTGACCGGGTGGGCCGGGGCTTCCTCGGCGTAGTGACGATCCGAGCCCATGGTGAAGGTCGCGCCGGGTACCCACACCATGCCGTCCGCCGGCGGCATGGTGGGCGCCGCCGGGCCCGGCGCCCGGTCACTTACTGACACTGCATGCTCCTGCAACCCCCTCGGCTCGGTGTGCTTAGCGGTGGGAGGTGATCGCCGCCTCAAGTTTCTCCACTACCTGGTCGATTGTGAAGCTGCCGTGCGCATCACCCCGGCTGGGTGGTGCCATGGGCCTGAATATTCTGCCACTGGAACCCATTGCCCCGATCCGGCCCGGCAGGAGGCGAGCGGCGGCTTCGCTGCCGGTGAGGCGTTC
>DAITAE010000204.1:0-7825 GCA_036824445.1 Streptosporangiaceae bacterium
AGCTGATGCCGGTTGCGGCCAGCAGGCGCCGGTTCACTTCGGCCGCGCCTAGCTCCAGCCGGCGCGCCTGATACTCATCCCCACTGCTGTGCCGGGGCAGGCCGAGCAGAGGCGCGCACTCCGCGCGGACAACGACGCCGAGCTGGCTGGCGGCAAGCATCCGGCCCGGGCGACCCGGCGCCGATGACTCGCTGGCCAGCTTGTCGAACTCGGCAGCGCCGAGCTCCGCGAAGGTGACGCCATGGCAATGGTGATCTATCAGCGGGACGCTCTCCAGCAATGACGACCCGGCCACCTAACACCTCCGACGCCTCGCCAGAGCACGCTACTGTGCCGTCTGGCCCCAGTGCTCCTGCGTCTCAACACGAACGGCTCGGGCAAGCCGTCTAACAAATGTCACAGAACGATCTGTAGGTGTGAAGATGCTAACTCTGGTGACTTGGCTGCCCGTGCCTTGCTGCCGCTTGGCTCCTCGCCGCCGGACGCCGCGAGGCGCAGCACATCAGCACGTGTCAGAACTTGGTGAAGTGCTCGAAGCACTCATAGGCGGGGTCAGCGCCCGCAAACGCCGCCACCTCAGACCGTTTCACGGCGAGGTAGGCGCGGCGGCGCAGATCGCCGAGCGATCCCATTAGCAGGTCGTCGGCTTTCAGGGCATCCAGCGCCTCGGCGAGTGACGCCGGCAGCCGGCGCGCGCCCACTGCGAGGCGTTCCGCATCGGTGAGGGTCGCCGGATCGACGTTCACCGCTTCCCCCGGGTCGAGCTTGCGGCGGATGCCGTCCAGGCCGGCCCGGATAACGGCGCCGAGCGCGAGGTAAGGGTTGGCGCTGGAATCGGACGGCTTCAGCTCGAGGTTGACCGAGCCGGCCGGGTCGTCGCGCATCGGCGAGCAGATCCGGACCGCCGCCTCGCGGTTGTCCATTCCGTAGACGGTGTAGGCGCTGCTCCACATCTGCGGCGCCAGCCTCCGGTAGCTGTTCACGCTCCCGCAGGTCAGGGCGGTGAGCGCGGGCAGGTGGGCGAGCAGCCCGCCGATGAAGTGGTAGCCGGTCGCCGACAGCCGGTAGCGGTCCGCGGCGTCGTAGAACGCCGACTCCCCCGGCTCGCCGTCCGGGCCGCCCGGGCCGGTCTCGCGCAGCGACAGATGCAGGTGGGCACCGTTGCCCGCCTGGTCGGCGATCGGCTTGGGTGCCAGGCTTGCCCACATCCCGCGGCGGAACGCGACGCCGCGCACCGTCTCGCGGTACAGCACCTGGTTGTCGGCGGCGCGCAGCGCCGGGGCGTGCCGCACCGACATCTCCTGCTGCCCGTGGCCGAGTTCGGGGTAGTAGTTCTCGACCTGCATGCCCTGTTCCTGCAGGGCCTGGTGCAGCTCGAGCGCGTAGTCGTGCGCGAGGTGGAAGCCAGTGGCTGAGTAGCACAGGCTGTCGTCCGCGGGCACCAGCCGGTCGGGGCCGCCGTCCGGGTCGGCCTCCCGGCGGCCGAGGGTGAATTCCGGCTCGAACGCGGCGGTCGCGACGAACCCCTCGGTGGCCAGGTCGGCGATTGCCCGTCGGAGGTAGGTGCGCGCGCAGCCGCCCCACGGCTCACCGTCCGGCTGGACCAGGTCGGCCAGCATCGCGGCCGCGCCCGGCGCGTACGGCAGCGACACGAAGGTGGCCGGGTCCGGCATGATGCGGACCTCCCCGACCGGGCTCATGCCCTCCACCGGCTGCAGGTGATCGAGCATCGACATGGCCATCATGGCGACGGTGTGCCCGATCCCGGTGACCATCCGGGATCGCAGCGCAGCGACCGACGCCGACTTGCCCCGGATGATCCCGCCGTGGTCGGCATAGAGAAACCAGACCAGCGAGATCCCCTCTGCCTCGGCGCGGGCGGCGGCGGCCGCGGCCGCCTCCTGGCCGGCGGCGGTGAGCGGCGTCCCCGCTTGTGGGTACTGCTCCATGTATAAGGCGTAGCATGATCGGCCGGCATCGGGCTAGGCCCGGTTTCGCGCGCGTGCGGCCGTGCGATGACGGCGGGCGAGCACACCCGGGCGGGCACGTTGACACCCTGATGCGCGTTCACCTACATTCGCCATGTTCTTCCTAAGAACTATTGTTCGCGGCTCGCACGAGCGGGGCGGACCGAGGAGGCGCCGCGTGACGTCATGCGGACTCAGGTAGGCATCGTCGGCGCCGGCCCGGCTGGGCTGCTGCTGTCTCATCTGCTCGCGCTGCGTGGCATCGAGTCGCTGGTGGTGGAGGACCGCAGCCGGGCGTACTGCGAGGCCAGGCAGCGGGCAGGACTGCTGGAGGACGGCACGGTCAAGCTGCTGCGGGAGGTGGATCTCGCGCAGCGGCTGGACGCCGAAGGGCTGGAGCACGGCGGCATCTACCTGCAGTTCGCCGGGGAACGCCACCACCTGGACTTCCGCGACCTCACCGGCGGGCGCACGGTCACCATCTACGCACAGACCGAGATCGTCAAGGACCTCATCGCCCGGCGGCTCGCCGACGGCGGGGCACTGGAGTTCGAGATAAGCGGCACCGCGGTCGCCGACCTCGACAGCGACCGGCCGGTGCTGTCCTACACCACCGCCGGCGGCGAGCGGCGTGAGGTCGTCTGCGACGCGATCGCCGGCTGCGACGGCTTCCACGGCATCAGCCGGCCCTCGATCCCGGCCCGCCTGCTCACCGTCCGGGACCGCGACTACCCCTATGCCTGGCTGGGCACCACGGCCGAAGTCCCGCCCTCCACCGACGAGCTGATCTACAACCGCCACCCCGAGGGCTTTGCCCTGCACACCATGCGGACGCCCCAGATCAGCCGGCTCTACCTGCAGGTCCCCCCGGACGACCGGGTCGAGGCGTGGCCGGACGACAGGATCTGGGCGGCGTTCCAGCGCCGGTTCGCGCTGCCCGGCTGGGAGCTGAAGGAAGGCCCGATCTTCGACAAGGCCATCACCCCCATGCGCAGCTTCGTCAGCTCGCCGATGCGGTACGGCCGGCTGTTCCTGGCCGGCGACGCCGCGCACATCGTGCCGCCGACCGGCGCCAAGGGGCTGAACCTCGCCATGGCCGACGTGACCTTGCTGGCCGACGCGCTGGAGGCGCTGCTGCGGGGGGACAGACGCCTTGTCGACGGTTACTCCGACGCCTGCCTCCGGCGCGTCTGGCGTGCCACGCACTTCTCGTGGTGGATGACCACGATGCTGCACGTCGCGCCGGACGCGGACCCGATGACGGAGGAGCTGCAGCTGTCGCAGCTGCGCTATGTCACCACCTCGCGCGCCGCGGCCACCTCACTCGCCGAGAACTACACCGGCTATCCGCCGCTGCGCTGACGCTGGTAGAGCACGTCGCCCCGGCTGTCGCGCATGATCGGGACGAAATGGCTGGTGAAGTAGCGCCGCAAGGCCGGGGACCAGGCAATCCGGCGGTCGCTGAAGGCCGAGAACCAGGCGTACTGGGCGTGGGCGAACTCCTGCCGCCACGCCGCGGCCACCTCGGGATCCCGGCCGGCCCCGGTGCCCGGGGTCCCGCCGTCCGACAATGCCAGGTCGGTGCCCGTTCCGTCCACCATCGCCGAGCAGCCCGGCACGTCCGTGATGAACCGGTTGGCGAGGATGAGCAGGGAGACCTCGTCGGTGGCGACGCACGACCCGGGCGGGATCGCCCGTGCGAAGGTGGCGATGCTCTCCGGCCCTGTCGGGGGGAGGATGGCTCTGAGCTTGCCCTCGGCGCGGACCTGGAAGATCGTGAACACCACCAGCACGGCCGCCGCCAGCCCGGTCACCACCCAGGCCAGCGGTCTGGCGCCGGGCCGGGCAGCCCGGCCCGGCGCTTCCTCCGCACCACTCCCCCGGCGCAGTGTCACCAGACGGGACAGGGGCAGAGCTATCGCCAGGCCCAGGAACGGTGCCAGGAACGCCGTGAAGTGATAGTGGAACTGGGTCGGCCACAAGAAGATGGCCACAATGAGCGCCGTGGTCGCCAGGGCGAACCCTTCCAGCGGGGTCGGCGGCCTGCGGGTGGCCACGACGAGCGCGGCCAGCACTCCCACCGTGAGCAGCACCAGGATCACCGCCGTGAACACGACCGTTGGGTGCTGCCGCAGGTGAAGCTGGGCAACCAGCAGATCCGCCTGCCCGGGGAGATGCACGTGGCTGAGCCCGGTCATCTCCTGGAGCCGGATCCAGATCGGCACCCGGAGCGTCTGCGACCGGTCCCCCACCTGGGCGACGATCAGGCTCTGGTAGAACCGCGCGGGCGCCAGGGCCATGAATGGCGCCACGGGCACCAGGAAACCGGCCGCAACCCCGGCCGCGAACATTACCGTCCGCCGTACCCAGGGCAGGCAGATCGCCACCACCACCAAGACCGGGATGATCGCCCACCCCTCGATGGCGCCGGCGAAGCCGAACGCCAGCCCGCCCCACGCCAGCCTCCGGCGGCTGGCCGTCAGCCTGTCCCTGTCGAACACGGCCACGGCGCCGAGCAGGCAGAACAGCACCAGCCACGGCTCGACCAGGACGGTGTGGGCGGCCGCGATGCTGTCCGGGAACACCGCGAGGACACCGCACGCTATCAGCGCGGCCAGGGCACCACGGTGCCGGACAAGCAGGCCGACCAGGACCACACCGCCGGCGCTCGCCAGCACGGTGAGGACTCGCCCGATCGCCATGCCCGATGCCGTGCCGGTCAGCTTGGCGACCAGTGCGGCCGGGCTCATCAGCAGGATGATCCCGGGCGGCTGGACGAAGATGAAGTCGCGGTAGGGCAAGATGCCCTCGACGAGATGGACGGCGCTGCCGAAATAGGACCCGTCGTCATATTCGGTGAGCCCCAGGAGGTACCCGGGCAGGCTGAGCTCGTATGCGCGCAGGCCCAGGGCCAGTACCGTCGCTGCTGCGATGACGACGGTCACCGGGTCGCGCCAGGCGGTGGCCAAACGCGAGCGGGCCAGTGAGCCGCCGGCGGGTGCCTCCGCGCCAGGTTTCACCGTGGTCCCGCTCACATCACTCCCTGCCGCGTCGTCACCGGCCGCCGTCAGTACCCGCAGTGGACGAAGGCCGTGATGTCGACGGGCCCTTGGCGGCGGACCGAGCCACGGGGCGCGCGAGGCAGGCCATGATCTGCCCGGACATCTTAGGCTGGCCGGGTTTTACTAGGGATTCCGCATTGCCACTTCATGGGTAGCGCACGTTGAGTCTATGGCTACCCACGGCGGAGCCGGTGAACCGGCCGGCTGGGTGAGCATCGCCGGCCCAGCCCGGCTGCCGGCGTACCATCACTGCGTGCCATGCCGGTCGAGGAACTCGTAGACGTCCGTTTCGTCCACGCCCGGGAAGCTTCCGGTAGGCAGCGCCGACAGGATGTGTGAGTGAGCGCGCGCCGACGGCCAGGCCATACCCTGCCATCGCGTGGCCAGCGCGGCGGGCGGCCGCTGGCAGCAGTCGCCGTCCGGGCACCGCGACGACATCCTTGTGACCGTATCCCGGCCCCGGAACCAGCGGGAATGCTCGTACGGGGTGCCCAGGGTGATGGCGAAACCGCGCTCACGGCCGGGCTCCACGTGCGCGGCGCACCAGTAGGTGCCCGACGGCGTGTCGCTGTACTGGTAGTGGGGCGAGAAGCGGTCCGGTGCGGAGAAGACCTGCCGTCCCGACCACTTGCGGCACATGCGCTGGCCCTCGATCGCCCCTGACTCGTCGGCGGGCAGCACCAGGCCGTCGTTCTCATACGCCTTGTAGATGATCCCGCTCTCGTCATTCTTGACGAAGTGGCATGGCAGCCCAAGGTGGTGGGTCGCCAGGTTGGTGAACCGGTGAGCTGCCATCTCGTAGGAGACCGAGAACACGTCCCGCAGATCCTCCACCGACAGATCCCTGGCATCCTTGGCGTCGGCCAGGAACCGGGCGGCGAACTGCTCGGGGACGAGCACCGCCGCGGCGAAGTAGTTGGCCTCCACCCGCTGCCGGAGGAAGTCGGCGAAGTCACGCGGTATGTCATGGCCGAGCACGAAGTGCCCGAGGGTTTGCAGCAGGATGGTCCGGGGCGAGTGCATGCCCACGGCTTCCTGCATGAGGTAGATGCGCCGGTGCCGCAGGTCGGTGATGGACCTCACCGATCGGGGCAGGTCGTGAGCATAGTTCACCGTGAACCCATGGTGGGCGAGGATGGCGTGCAGAGTGCCCTGCGACAGTGCCCCGCCGTGGTAGCCAACAGCCCGTAGGGCGTCCGCGGCCAGGCCCTCGATTCCGGCGAAGTAGTTGCCGCGCTCGCGCATGGCCGCCCGCAGCCCGGCGTTGGCCGCCCGCGCCTCTTCGGGGGTTGCGGTCGGCCGCGTGCGCTGCCGCCGCAGCTCGGCGTAGAGGGCAACCAGATGCTCGAGCATGTCATTGGGCACCCTCGCGCCGACCTTCAGGTACGGCAGGCCGAGATCGGAGTAGAGCGGATCGCGCTGCGCTTCTTCCAGCGTGATCTCCAGCTGCGCGCGCCGGCTCGGCGGCTGATGGCGCAGCAGTTCTTCCGGCGCCACCGACAGCGCCCTGGCCAGCGATTCGATCAGCGAGAGCTTCGGCTCACGGCGCCCGTTCTCCAGCAGCGACAGCGCCGACGGCGCGCGCCCGACCCGGGTGCCAAGCTCGGCGAGCGTGAAGCCACGCGAGCGCCGCAGGTGCCGTAGCCGCTGCCCAAACGTGGCGAGGTCTAGACCATCTGATGTCAAGGATTGAGTTTCTTGCTCAGGAAAGTCTGTCACATGTTCAGCCTAGATGAAATTCTGTAAATATTTCTAGACCCTCTTCTGGCGGCCGCGCGGTGCGGGCAGGCAGGCTCGCTGTTATCACCCAGGGGACGACAGAACGTCGGGAGGACCAGTGAGCGACCGTCGCCTCGAGGGCACGCAGCAGGCCAACGGCAGCAGCAACGGCCATAGCGCCAGGCATGGAAGCGCAACATACGGCGGCAGGGGATCGGCCGCCGAGCAAGCAGCGCGGCTGAGCGAGGAGTGGGCGGCCAGCCCGCGGTGGCACTCGGTCCGGCGCACCTACTCCGCACTCGATGTGGTGCGGCTGCGCGGCTCGGTACAGGAAGAGCACACCCTCGCCCGGCTGGGTGCCCAGCGGCTGTGGCAGCTGCTCCACCAGATGGACTTCGTTCACTCGCTCGGCGCGCTGACCGGCAACCAGGCGGTCCAGCAGGTCCGGGCCGGCCTGCCCGCCATCTACCTGTCGGGCTGGCAGGTTGCCGCCGACGCCAACCTGGCCGCGGAAACCTACCCCGACCAGAGCCTCTACCCTGCCAACTCGGTTCCCCAGGTGGTCCGGCGCATTAACAACGCGCTCCTCCGCGCCGACCAGATCACCTGGGCCGAGGCCGGTGGCGAGGCCGGCGAACAGCCGCACTGGCTGGCGCCGATCGTCGCCGACGCCGAAGCGGGCTTCGGCGGCGTGCTCAACGCGTTCGAGCTGATGAAAGCGATGATCGCGGCCGGTGCGGCCGGCGTTCACTGGGAGGACCAGCTCGCGTCCGAGAAGAAGTGCGGTCACCTGGGCGGGAAGGTGCTCATCCCGACCGGCCAGCACATCAAGACACTGAACGCTGCCCGGCTGGCGGCCGACGTCCTCGGGGTGCCGACCCTCGTGATCGCCCGGACCGACGCCCGAGCCGCAACCCTCATCACCAGCGATGTCGACGAGCGCGACCGGCCATTCCTCACCGGCGAGCGGACCGCCGAAGGCTTCTACCGGGTGCGGAACGGGATGCCGGCCGGCATCGCCCGCGGCCTCGCCTACGCGCCCTACAGTGACCTGCTGTGGATGGAGACGTCCACGCC
>DAITAE010000205.1:0-7824 GCA_036824445.1 Streptosporangiaceae bacterium
CAGGAGGGTGTCCAGGTCTGGCGTCACAACCGATCATGGATGCCCTCCTCCCTTGCCTTGATCAACCCGCCACGCCGCAGCGACCCGAATCAGGAATCACTCATCTAGGGCCCGCCGGACGGGATCGGTCACCTCGGGTCCGTCAGACGGGAGCGGCTATCTCAGGCCCGGCAGACGGGAGCGGTTACCTGAGGCCGCGGAAGAACACACGGAGGTCGCCGACGAGGAGGTCCGGCACTTCCATGGCGGGGAAGTGGCCGCCGCGGTCGTACTGCGACCAGTGGCTGATCTGGCCCGCCGGGTCCATCAGGCTCCTGATGGCGGTGTCGGCAGCGAAAACCGCCACGCCGGTCGGCGGACCGGGCTGGCCGCCGCCGAAGGCACCGGCCGCGCCCGCGCCCTGCGCGGCCATCTCACGCCAGGCCTGCATGCCGTCGTAGGTGGCGTGGGCGGAGGACGCACCGGCCCTGGTGAACCAGAAGATGCTCACGTTCGTGAGCAGCTGGTCGCGGTCGACGGCGTCCTCGGGCAGGTCCGCCGCCGGGTCCGTCCACTCCCGGAACTTCTCGGCGATCCAGGCCAGCTGAGCGGCCGGGGAGTCGGTCAGCGCGTAGCCGAGCGTCTGGGGGCGGGTGGCCTGCAGGTGCAGGTAGCCCATGCCGTCGGCCTGGTAGGCGTTGAACTGCTCGGCGCGGCGCCGGTCGGCCCCGGACAGCCCGTCGAGCGGGACAGGTGGCCCGAACGGCATCGCCGCCACGGTCCCGGTCAGGTGCACGCCCGCTACCCGGCCGGCGTCGACCATGGCCAGGATGCCCGCCACGCCCGAGCCGACGTCGGTGCCGTGCACGGCGTAGCGCTCGTAGCCCAGGCGGGCCATGAGCTGCGCCCACGCCTGCGCCACGCGGAACAGGTTGCCCCAGCCGGGCTGGCGCACCGGCGTCGAGAACCCGTATCCGGGGAGCGAGGGGACCACGACGTGGAACGCGTCGGCCGGGTCGCCGCCATGCGAGCCGGGGTCGGCAAGCGGCCCGATCACCCGCAGAAACTCGACCGGCGAGCTGGGCCAGCCGTGGGTGAGCAGCAGCGGCAGCGCTCCGGGGTGGGGCGACCGCACGTGCAGAAAGTGGATCGGCTGGCCGTCGATCGTGGTCATGAACTGCGGGATCTGGTTGAGCGCCGCCTCCGCGGCGCGCCAGTCGAAGGTCGTCTGCCAGTACTCGGCGAGGTCCCGCACGTAGCCGCCGGGCACGCCCCGGTCCCACCCGGCGCCCGGGAGGTCGTGCGGCCAGCGGGTGCGGGCGAGCCGCTCATGAAGGTCGTCGACGTCGCGTTGCGGTATCTCGACGCGGAAGGGCCGGATGTCGCTGTCTGTGGTGTCCATGCGGCCAGAATGGCAGGCAATCAGGAACGGTTCGTTCCGCGTTCGGTGGGAATCTTGGGGACATGCTGGAAACCTCTGCCCGGCTCCTGCGCCTGCTGTCGATCCTGCAGAGCCGCCGCGACTGGACGGGCACCGAGCTTGCGTCGCGCCTGGAAGTGACGACCCGCACCGTGCGCAACGACGTCGAACGGCTGCGGCGGCTCGGGTACCCGGTCGCCGCTACTCCCGGGGTCGGCGGCGGATACCGGCTCGGCGCCGGGGCGGTGGTCCCGCCGTTGCTGCTTGACGACGAGGAGGCCGTCGCGGTAGCGGTCGGGCTGCGCACCGCAGCGGGCGGATCCGTCGCCGGGATCGAAGAGGCGTGCGTTCGCGCCCTGGCCAAGCTGCAACAGCTCCTCCCCGCCCCGCTGCGCCGCCGCGTGAGCGCCATCGAGGCGTTCACCGTTCCCGCTCCCACGGCAGGGCCGGCCGTCGGCGCCGGAACCCTGATCACGCTCGCCGCGGCGTGCCGGGACCAGCAGCGGGTTCGTTTCGGCTACCGGCGGCACGACGGCACCGAAAGCCGCCGCGACGTCGAACCCCACCGCCTCGTCAACGCCGGCCGCCGCTGGTACCTCGTCGCCTGGGACACCGGCCACCAGGCATGGCGCACCTTCCGGGTCGACCGTGTCAGCCTGCGGCCGAACCCCGCCGGTCCCCGCTTCGCGCCCCGCCAGATCCCCGATGGCGACGCCGCGCTCCACGTGCTGAAGGGCACCGGCGCGGCAATGTGGAACTACCGTGCCGACGTGATCGCCCACGCCGCGGCGGACACGCTGATCCCGCGGCTGCCGCCGTCTGTCGAGATCGACCCGATCGGCAGGAACACCTGCCGGGTCCGCGTTGGATCCGACACGCCGCAGATGCTCGCCCTCTACCTCGGCATGCTCGGCGCCGACTTTGAGATCGAGAACCCGGAGGCCCACCCGGAGCTCGTGCGGCACCTCGGCCAGCTCGCCGGCCGGTACCGCCGCGCTGCCCGCACCTGACCGGGCGCGCGGCGGCGGGATCGTCCCGGCCGGATCAGGCTGGGCCTTGCAGCCGGACGTTGTACACGCTCACCTGGAAGGTGCCGGACGAGTCGGGCGGCAGGTTGGTAAACCAGATGAGCACATAACGGCCGTGCGCCGGGCTGTTGAGGCGCAGGCGCACCACGCCGCCGGTGTTGGCCGCGTGGGCGACGGGCGGCAGGTCGGCCATGGCGGGTGAGGCGCCGACGCGCAGCTGAAAGCCCGCGCCGTGAGCACTGCCGAGCGTGATCCGGGCGGCGGTGATCGTCGTCGGCTTGCCCATATCGACGAGCAGGCCGGTGCCCGGATACAGATTCCCGAAACGGGCGGTCGTATACCAGTCGGTACGCCATGCCGTAGCGGATTTTCCGTCGATCGCGAGGTGCGCGAGCTCGCTGTGGTCGCCCTGCCCCGCGCCGGGATTGAACGCGGCGGCACTGGCCGGCGTGAGCGTGCGCACCCCGGCGCTGGCCGGGGTTGTCGGAGTAGCAGGAGTGGTTGGGCTCGGCGTCGGCGGCGCTTGCGTGCCTGCGGCGGCCGGGGAGCGGGTCACCGGGTGAGCCGTGGCCGCGGGCGTGGCGCTCGTGGTATGGAGTGGGCCCGCGAGGAGGTTGTACGCCGCCACACCGAGCCACACCAGTACCAGCGCCACGATCCAGCTCAGCCGGAGCCGCCTGCGCTTCCTGACCGGCGGGACCGGCTCGGTCCAGTCGTCCGCGATCGGCCGCGGCGCCAGCCGGGCCGTGTCGTACTCCCTGATCAATGGCTCCGGGTCGGCCCCGACGGCCTGCGCGATGCTGCGGATGTACCCCCGGACGTAAAGGTCGCCGCCACACGCCGAGTAATCGTTATCCTCAATGCCGGTGATGATCGTTTCCCGGATGCGGGTCTGGTGGCTGACCTCGGTCACGGTGAGATCCGCCCGGCGCCGCGCATCCGCGAGGGCTTCGCCGATGCTCACACCGTGCCTCCCCTGCGGTACCGCGCTCCGCGCTGCCCTGATCGCGGAGCACCGACGATTATGGTTCCACCACTGACGCCATGTCCGCTGCGGAACCGCACCACTGTCACCTGGGCGCCATCAGCCCTTGTCGTCGTCGGGCCGGACGTCGAGCGCCACCACATCGGTGTCGGGGCGCGCCGCCGCACGCCGGCCGCTCGCCTTTTGCCAGTAGGCCTCCTTGCCCAGCAGCGACTCACCGAACCGGTCGAACTCGGCGATCACCTTCTGCGTGGCCGCAGTGATCGCCTCACGGGTCCGCTCGTCCAGCTCCTCCAGCTGCCGGAACACCTCCTGCTGGACGTGGGTGGCCACCTCGTCCTTCGCCAGGGCCTGCACTTCCTTCTTCGCCTCGCGCACCGCGGCCCGCAGATCCTTCGTGGCGGCATGGGCTTCGCGGACCATCTCGCGGCACTCGCCAACCGCCGCTTCCAGTCGGTCGAGTTCGCTCATGGCCTCCTCCTCGCTCGTCGGCTGGTTCGGGATCGTTCCCCCGTCGCCGCCGGCGAACCACCCGGTGAACGAGTGTTATGTTACGTAACGTATCGGGCGTGACGGGGAGTCATCACGCAGCACGATGCCCCCGCGCGCCGGTTGACTGGCGGGAGGGGGCCTATGCAGCCGCGAGCAGAGCGGATCCTGACGACGCACTCCGGCAGCCTGCCGCGACCGGCCGAGTTCCTGCCGCTTGTGCTGGCGCAGGAGGCGGGCGAGCCCGTCGACGAAGCCCGGTTCGCCGGCGAGGTGCGGGCGGCCGTGTGGGAGACCGTACAACGGCAGGCGGACGCGGGCGTTGACGTGCTCAACGACGGCGAGGTGAGCAAGCCCAGCTACGCCACCTATGTCAAGGACCGGCTGACCGGCTTCGGCGGCGAGGGCTCGATCGAAGAGGTCGCCGCGTCGGTGATGGGCTTGCAGGATTTTCCCGATTTCATGGAGAAGATAGCCCAGACCATGGCCTCCGCGGCGAAGATCAGGTTCACATCGTGCGATGGGCCGGTCGCCTATGTCGGGCAGCGTGCCGTGCAGACCGACATCGAGAACCTCAAGGCGGCGATGGCAGGAGTTCCGGCGGCGGCCACGTTCATGAGCGCCGCTTCCCCGGGCGTCATCGCCGTCTTCTCGCCGAACCGGTACTACGGGAGCCAGGAAGAATATCTGGGTGCGCTCGCCGATGCGATGCGGGAGGAATACGAGGCGATCCACCGCGCGGGCTTCGTGCTGCAGCTGGATTGCCCCGATCTGGCCATGACCGCGCCCGGCGCCGGCTCACTGGAGAACTTCCGCAGGCAGATGGAGCTCGGGGTGGAGGCGCTCAATCACGCGCTGGCGAACATCCCCGCCGAGGCCGCGCGCATCCACATCTGCTGGGGCAACGGGGAGATGCCGCGGACCACGGATGTCGAGCTCAAGGACATCATCGACATCATCTTGAAGGCCAAGCCGGCCGGCATGATGCTGATGGCGTCGAACGGCCGCCACGCACATGAGTGGATGGTCTTCCGGGACACGAAGCTGCCGGAAGGCAAGTACGTGATTCCCGGGGTCCTCGACTCCACCACGAACATCGTCGAGCATCCTGAGGTGGTCGCGGACCGGCTGATTCGTTATGCGGGGGCCGTGGGCCGGGAAAACGTGATGGCGGGCACCGATTGCGGGTTCGGGACCGTCGCCGGAATGGACGTCGTGGTCCCCAGCGTCACGTGGGCGAAGTTCCGGTCTCAAGCGGCGGGGGCCAAGATCGCCTCAGCGCATCTGTGGGGCACCGCCGCCTGACCGGCGGACGGCGTATCAACGGCGCGGATGGCGTGCTCCGCGGGCGCTGCCGCACCCAGCAGCTACGGAGAACCGGTCCCCGGCGTGACGAGGTCGTGGTCGAAGGCGAAGACCACGGCGGCGGCCCGGTCGCGCAGCTGAAGCTTGGTGAACACGTGGTTGATGTGTGTCTTGACGGTTCCCTCACCGACGAAGAGCTCTGCGGCGATCTCGGCGTTCGTCTTGCCCTGGCCGATGAGCGCGAGTACCTCGCGTTCGCGGGCGGTCAGGGCATCGAGACCGGCATCCCGCCCGGCCGGCGGCGGCGTCGCCGACCGGTAGATCGCCAGCACCCGGCCGGTTACGGCCGGGTCGAGCCAGGCACCGCCGTCCGCGACCACGCGCACGGCCCGGTGCAGGTCCTCGGCGGGCACGCCTTTGAGCACGAAGCCTGACGCGCCGGCCCGCAGGATGCTGGCCAGCACCTCGTCGTCGTCGAACGTGGTGAGGGCGAGCACGGGCGGGCTGCCGTCGCGGCCGCGCAGCTCGCGGGTCGCCTGCACGCCGTCGACCACGGGCATCCGCACGTCCATCAGCACCACGTCGGGCACGAGAGAATCGACCGCCGCAGTCACCTCGCTGCCGTCGGCGCATTCACCGACGATGTCGAAGCCGAGCCGGCTCAGCAGGATGCCGCGCAGGCCGGCCCGCACCAGCTCCTGATCGTCGACCAGCAGCACCCGGATCATGTCGCGTCCGCCCGCTGCCGGCTGACGCCGAGCGGGAGCGTGGCGCGTACCAGCCAGCCCCGGCCGCCGGGCCCTGCCCGGCAGTTGCCGCCCAGCGACTCGGCCCGTTCACGCATGCTGAGAACGCCCAGCCCGGTGCCGGTGCCCGGCTCGCCCGCGCTGTCCACGGCCAGTTCCACAGTGTCCGCATCGACGCTCAGGCGCACCGTCGTCGGCGAGCCGGGCGCATGCTTGATCGCGTTCGTCAATGCCTCCTGCAGAATGCGGTAAACGGCCAGGCCGGTGGTGGCGGGCAGCCGGCCGGTGTCGCCCTCCACCGCGAGGGTGATGTCGGCACCCGCGGACCGGAACCGCTCCACCAGCGCGGGCAGGTCGTCCGCGCCCGGCAGCGGCGCCGTGCGGCCCGGCTCATCGCCGCCGTGCAGCATCCCCACCGCCAGCCGCACCTCGGCCAGGCTCTCCTGGCCCAGCCGCTCGGCCTCGGCCAGCGCGCGCGCCGCGTCGGCCGGGTCGTGCTCGAGCGCCAGCCGCGCACCGGTGACGTGCAGCAGGGAGACCGTCAGGGTGTGCGCGATCACGTCGTGCAGCTCGCGGGCGATGCGATTGCGTTCCTCCGCCCGCGCCCGCTCCGCCAGCCCCGCCTGGGCCGCCCGCAGCTGCGAGACCAGGTCACGCTCGTGCCGGATCAGCAGGCCGCCGAGGACGGTGAGCGTGATGCCCGCCATCCACGCGCCCCAGCCCGGGTCGGGCTGGACCCACAGCCATTCGACGGCGAACAATGCCAGCGCGCCGGCCCAGTACACCAGGCCGTCGCGGCGTCCCCCGATCAGCACGCACCAGGCGCCGAGCAGGCACACCGCGAACCAGCCGACGTTCCAGGATGAGCCGTGCCCGAGGACGGCGATCCCGCCCGTCGCCACCGCGGCGTACAGCAGCACCGGCCGCCGCCGCTGGACCAGCAGCGTGCCCGCGCCGACGGCGACAACCGCCGCGGCGCCCGCAGCGACCGCGTTGGGCGCGGCGGCGCCATTGAGGTTCAGCTGGCCGAGCCCGAGCGCGACGGCGACGAACAGGGCGAACACGGCGAGCGCCGCCCATCTGGCCCATCCCGCCGGGAACTCAGCGGGCGGGGCGAGCCTCGTGCTGCCGGGCATGTCTCGGATGCTACGGCCGGCGCGGGGCGGTCGGCCATCCGCGGCCCGCAGGGTCACAGGACCGTCCGGCGGGCGGCCAGGGCGGTGAACGCCACCGCCAGTGCCGCCACCGCCGCCAGCGACCCGGTGGCCGGCCCCAGGCCCAGCCACGGCTCGCGCACCGCGTTGGTCAGCAGGGTCAGCGGGAGTGGGCCGGCGATGTGCCGCACCGCGGAGCCCATCACCTGCGGCGGCGGGCCGCCGGCACCGAGCAGGAACGAAGGGAAGAAGATCAGCAGCCCGACGGCCTGGGCGGCCCGGGCCGACGGCAGCAGCGAGCCGAGCAGCACCCCGAGGCTCACGAAGGCCACCGCGCCCAGCGGCAGCGCGGCCGCCACCCGCCACCAGTCCTGCACGGCGGGGATGCCGTACACCGGCACGGCCACGATCAGCAGCAGCCCACAGGCGACGGTGACCGTCACAAGCCCGATGATGAGCTCGGCGACGGCAAACGACCAGCGCGGGAATCCGGCGGCGGCAAAGCGCCGCAGCACGCCGCGCTCCCGGTAGGACGCCAGGTGGACCGGCAGCATCACCAGTCCCGTCGCGGCGATCACGACGGTGAGGTACGAGGCCACGTACCAGTGCGCGGGATTGACGCCGCCGAACGCCGGGTCCGGGGCGGTGCCGAACGCGCCGCCGATGATCAGCATCGTCACGATCGGGAACGCGAACACGAACGTGAGCACGAGCGGGT